>JABDPD010000058.1 GCA_013042895.1 Boseongicola sp.
GTGCAGGCGGTTGTCGCAGAGGCGCAAAGGCAGATGGAGATGGATTTTGCCGCGCAGGTGCCGGCGACCGATTCAGAAAGAGAGTCGGACGATGAGCAGGTACGGAATGCCGTGGGTGGCTTGGAGGAGTTGGAATCGACCTTGAAACAGGGCGTTTGAGACGGCCTGGCGGTTCGTGCGACTGAAGTTTTTCCCGAAGGGGCGGGCGGAAAGCGGCCGTTCTCTGCACTCGCGAATACTCCATTCTGAAACCTCAGATTCAGCCATTCAAGAGCGGAGTAGTTGGTGGACCTATAGCCGCTGTTTTGCAAGATTGGTCACTATACTGCGGGGGCGCAATTTCACAAATTTCGGGAATTGTGCCATAGAGATTATACTCTCCAATAAGTACACCGAGAGAACGAAATTTCGCACTTTGCGGGAATTTAGTGTATCATGATATAGCATGATCGATTCGATGGTACCACTTACTCGCGGACGCGCTCGCCTTGCTGCAGTCGTACAGGCTTCAGGGGATGTTGTGCGTATTGAAGATGCAGTGAATGCCTTAAGCATTGATCGTAGCCAGGCTGCGAAGTTGTTATCCAGATGGACCGCCCAAGGCTGGTTACGGCGTGTGGGGAGCGGCGCATATGTACCGGTCCAGCTTGATCTTCTGGACGCGCAACGGGTCTTACAGGATCCTTGGATTCTCGTTCCGACGCTTTTCGAGCCTTGTTACATTGGTGGCCGGACCGCTGCCGAGCATTGGGACCTCACCGAACAGATTTTTCGCGATGTTCTTGTGTTTACGGCGCGCTCAGTTGCCAGCCGAACAATCGAGCGACAGGGGGCAGTCTTCACGCTAAAGCATATCAAGGATGAACTGATCTTCGGGACGAAAGCGGTCTGGCGCGGCCAGACCCGCATTGCTGTGTCTGATGTTCACCGCACAATCATCGATATGCTTGATGATCCCTCGGTTGGCGGGGGCATTCAGCACGTCTCGGAGTGTTTTGACCGCTACCTGCAGCGGCCTGATAACAGCCCCGGTCTTCTAATCGATTATGCACTGCGTCACGGCAACGGCGCGATTTTCAAGCGGCTTGGTTTCCTTGCCGAACGTCATGAAAAGGGTGGCCTAATTGCGCGCAAAGCGAGCAAACATCTCACAGAGGGCCATGCCAAGCTGGACCCGTCCTTGGAGTGTCCGCGTCTCATCACACGTTGGCGCTTGCGTGTGCCAGATAGCTGGGTGAAGGACGCACCGCATGATTGACAAGCGCGAGATCCTTGGACTCGCCAGTACGCAGGGCCTTACTGCGCACGTGGTGGAAAAGGATTACGCGCTTGGTTGGGCGCTCGCGGGTATCTATGCGCATCCCGAGCTATCTGAAACCTGGGTCTTCAAGGGCGGGACGTGTCTCAAGAAATGCTTCTTTGAAACCTACCGGTTTTCAGAAGATTTAGATTTTACGCTGCAGGATGAGTCTCATCTCGATGAGGCGTTCTTGCAGCGTGTTTTTTCTGAGGTTTCCGAGTGGGTTTACGAGCAGAGCGGTCTGGAGTTTTCGTCGGATTCACAAAAGTTCGACATATTTGCCAATCCGCGCGGTAATCCGAGCTGTCAAGGCAAGCTGAGCTACCGAGGGCCTGTCTCGCCGCGCTCACCACCGCGCATCAAGCTCGATTTGACAGCCGATGAACGGCTTGTCCTCGCTCCCGTCGAAGTGCCCATTTTCCATCCCTACAGTGATGCGCCGGAAGGCGGCATCATGGTGCGATCCTACGCTTATGAGGAAGCCTTCGGTGAAAAAGTCAGGGCGCTTGCCGAACGTACCAGGCCGCGCGATCTTTATGATGTCATCAACCTGTTCCGCAACACTGAGGCTCGACCGGCTGCCTCTGTCTTGCTCGATGTCCTTCGGCAGAAATGCGAATTCAAGGGCATTGAGTTACCAAAGCTTACCGATCTCGATCCTCATCGCGGTGATGTCGAAGGCGCTTGGGGCCATATGTTGGATCATCAGTTACCTTCACTTCCGCCCGTCGAAGCCTTCTGGGAAGCATTGCCGGAATTCTTTGACTGGCTTCTTGGTGGCACACTTGCTCCGGCTCCGGCAGCCTACCGACTCTCGCGCGGGGAGACCGTTATTCGCGAGCGCACACTTCGAATTCCCGTCGGCAGCAACGCCCAAACCTATCTTGAGATCATCCGTTTTGCCGCTGCCAACCGCCTCTGTGTCTCGCTTGACTATGTGAAGGAGACGGGGCAGCGCACTGCACCTTTGATCGAGCCATACTCCCTGCGCCGCACCAGTGACGACAATGTCATTTTGCATGCCTGGGATGTGAATAAGAACGGTCACCGAAGCTATCGTGTTGATCGTATTCGGGGCGCACAGACAACCAACGCAACGTTCGTGCCGCGCTATGAAGTCGAACTGACACCAAGCGGGCCGGTCAGCATTCCGCCGACAGAGCGACGTTCTTCCAATTTTGGATCGCGACGTGCTGGGTCACCCTATGGCACACGTCCCGCGCGCGCGCCGCGTACCAAAAGCAGAAACACAAGCGGTTTTGGATCAGGACCAACCTATGTTTATCAGTGCGGCATGTGCGGTAAGAAGTTCAACCGCAAGACCATGAATGGCCGTCTGAACAAGCATAAGGCGCCAGGCGGACTTCCGTGCGGCGGGCGCACAGGATTCCTTGTCGATACCAAATACTAGGCCTGTTGCCGTCGGCTTTTCACGAAGCGGCGGAGCGGGCCTTCCTTGCCAACGATGCGCATCATGTCGAAATTGCCGTTTCCCATGACCTTGTAGTCCATAATCAAATCGCGTTCATGAAGGTATGTAGCGACCGGGTTTAGGCGACGCGCATCCCAGCCATAGCGCTCTGCTATTTCGCCGCAATCCGATGGAAACCCTTCGTCATTCATGATGTCAGCCGCGAGCCGCAGAGCATCGTCTCTGGTGTCCCAATCCATCCAGTAGCGATCAAATTCTGCAAACAGTGCGCCCTTAACCATTACGTGGATGATTGTGTCCTTAATGAAGGTTGAGAGCTCAAACAGTGCGTCTTGCGTGTCCTCCAAGCTCAAACCGGTTTGCTCGGCTATGTCTTCTGCGCCGATCTGCGGGTCAGCAAATCTTCCATGTTTGGATTGCTGTACGAATAGTTTTGCCACAGCATTGGCTGCAAGCGAATAACCAGTCTCGGTTTCATCCGAAAGGGTGGCAGACTCCGGTTTGGGCCCCATCGCTGGTTTGCGTGTCAGCCCATGTATATCTGCGATTAGCTGGGAGATATCGCCATCACTGCCAATCTCTGGTGCGAGCATTCCGGATAGTAATGGCGGCAACTCTGATGCTGGAAGCTGGTAGCGTATTGGCAAGAAACGGCATTTGCTATTGAGCCTACGCACCAGCCCGGCATCCATTTCCTGATTGACCCAGGGCTTTTTGATGGATTCAGGCGTTAGCAAGACCAGGAAGTGAGTGCACTCACCAAGACCCTCGTCGATTTTTTGACGCAGGCTATCGCCAGCGTTGATGCACCATTGGTCCCACCAGGTATCTACACCGTTCGATTGCAGGGTCTGCGCAACATCGCGGGCAAGTGCCATGTTCTCATGAGTGTAGGACAGGAAGACCCTCGGCACGGCTGTATCGCCAGTGTCAATTTGCTCTTCTAGCATTTCATCATCTTCCATCCGGGCACGCACGGCTTCGATGAGGGCCGGTGAGCCTTCAACATGCATGGAAAGATCATCCAGCGACTCTCCGCGCATGACGATCGTTGGGAATTCTCCTGTCTGCGGATCGCGGATTGAACCAATCTTCTCTCGTATCTGCCCTGCAATGGCTTCTAGTATTGCCGCTTCCAGCGCATCAGCAATGTTCTCGGGTTTGACACGGCGACCGCCGATCTCAAATGTAATCATTACTTTGCCTGCTCTTTCTCGAAAGAACTCACCTTAGCCTCCAGGCTTCTTTTGGGCTCCTACTTCGATTCGTTTGAAGCCCAGCTGCACAGGCTTTCCCTGATACTGGCGTAACGTCTCGATTAACTCAGGTTCGTCGCAACGAAGGCCGACGAAAGGCTCGGGTTCCTTGTCGTGCGTTACCCACATAACATGCACAGGCAGATCGCAAACAACACGGTCACCAGATGTTGCTCGAAGCGTGAACATGCCGGCGGTTTCATCCATGCTCACATGTGGCACATAGGACTTGCGCAGAGGTGCAGACTTTCCACCAGGAATAATGATTCCATCGGCGGCCAGAGCGACGGAAAACACTCCGCAGTCAAAACCGAAATCGCTATTCATCATTTCCATATCCATGCTCCTTTTGCATCACCCTCGCCAGGGTCCATCACACAGTCAGCAATCGGTCGGTGCCCTACCTCTGTGTCTTACACTTCCAACAAGGGAATGTGTAATCCCGGTCGCCTCGAAAGGGTCAGACCCTACAAGACAAGAGACGGGGACTTCGTAGATGCGCCGAATGGCCGCAATGAGGGGCCGCCCCGCGGCATAGCGGTGACCTGATCAACGGCAGGTTAGGGCCGTCACCGCCGCCCTAATCTACCCAGCCGGGCCAGTTGCGCCAGCATCTGAGACCCCGTTCCCGGTGATCCTGAGCCACTCGCCTGACCTGTCTGTCCCATCCCCTGCCTGACCGGCATCTGCTGTGCCCCGAAGAACTGCCGAGCCCTGAGGGCTGCATATTCCGCACCGCTAGCCCCACCGATCAGGTAGCGGTTGTAGGCCTGCTGGCTGCCCATGGCGGCGCGGACGAAGCTGTAGCCGCCGCCGAGACCGCCGGAAAGGGCGGGCATCATGATGTTGCCGGAGATCGCACGGACGATGAAGGGCGTGGCGATGATGAAGCCCTTGGCCATCAGGACCATCATGAAGAAGGGGATGAGCGCGCCGATATTGGAGGCGCCTTCCGGATCACCAAGCTCGCCGATCAACGCAGAGGAGACGCCCGTGATCGTTGCGAACACGCCTGCGACGACGATCGGGTAGAGCGCGAAGGAGACCAGCGCCGACAACCAGCGCGCGAAATAATCCTTGGTCACTTCAAAGAGGGTCAGGAAGATCATCACCGGCGCGATCCCGATCAGGAGCGCGATCATTAGGCGCGAGGCCACAAGGATGAAGGCGGCCAACCCGCCGAGGATGGAAAGCAGCAGGACACCAACGATATCCAGCATGGCCCCTGCCATCCAGTTCAGCTCGGACCCAGCGGCGTTCAGGTAATCGCCGAGCGCCGCGATCAAGCGGTCGAACTCTTCAGCGAAAGTGCCGGAGGGTCCAGGGCTGCCGCCACCGACCGAGGCGACGAGTGCGCCCGCGATGCTGTCGATGCCGGCCAGGATGGCGGAGGAGAGGGCGTTGAATTGCACCCAGTTGGTCGCGAATATCCCAACAAGCCCGATCTTGACCGCGAGCCAGAAGGCCGTGCGCCCGTCCATCGCCTTGTACTGGTAGACCATGTTCAGGAAGACGAGGATCACCACGAGCGTTGTGCCCAGCACCAGGAGCGTCCCGACGGTTGCCGCGACGAACCCGAACTGTGTTTCAGCGGCGGTGTTGAGATAGCCTTGGGAGGTTTCAACGAAGTAGGTGACGACGCTCATCGGGGTTATGCCTCACCAATTGCCTGCGGCGTCGCAGATGGCCTTGGCTGCGAGGCGAACTTCGTTTGCGCGCCGATTGTGGCGATCAGAGGCCTGCAGCATTTCCTATCGCTCGGCGCTGGCGTGGTGTTCACGGAAGGTGGCCTCGGCCTCATCCCATGAGGGGAAGCGGGTTTCGCAGGCGCAGCTGGCGGTCTCGACGATGCGTTCGAGGTTCTGCGCGCGATAGATGTC
>JABDPD010000059.1 GCA_013042895.1 Boseongicola sp.
ATCGAATGCCACGGAGACACCCTGTTGTCCCGCTGCCAAGTTCTTTCGATAGAACGCATTTGATTCCTCAGCGGTCGAAAACCCGGCGTACTGACGGATCGTCCATGGCCGTCCGGCATACATCGTCGCCTTCACACCGCGTGTGAATGGCGCAAATCCCGGCGTCGACCCCATATGTTCCAGATCGGCCACATCGCCTTGGTCATAAAGCGGCTTAACGCGGATACCTTCCAACGTCTCCCACTCAATACCGCTTATGGCTTTGCCGCGAAGTTCCTTTTCCGCCAGGGACTTCCAGTCGCTCATCGAAATATCTCCTGTTTTAAGGTGAAACCGCTGAAATCGGCGTGAGCCGTCACGTTACCCCTACGAATCTCGCGAATGAGGCATATATTCTCCTTGAACGGAGACATTATGACTGCACTGCGTATCACATTGTTACTTTCTTCGGTCGCCCTCGCGGTGTCCGCAACGATCGCTTCCGCCGCAGACGGCGCGAGCACCGATCTTGCGCCCGTAGAGGTATGGCAAGCCGACAAATCGACCATTTTTGACGCCCAAGATATTGATCTGGAAGCATTTCGCTGGATCGCACGCCCGGTTGTCGTTTTTGCCGATACACCTGCGGATCCTGCGTTCCAGCAGCAGATCATCCTTCTGGAAGACCGAATGGACGAACTTGTCGAACGCGATGTGGTTCTGATCACTGACACATCCCGGTCCGAACTGAGCTCTGTGCGCAAAAAATTGCGCCCTCGCGGCTTCATGCTCACCCTCATTGGCAAGGATGGAGGCGTGAAGCTTCGCAAGCCCTTCCCTTGGGACGTTCGCGAGCTTTCCCGCTCCATAGACAAGATGCCACTCCGCCGACAAGAAATCCGAGACAGCGCACTAAGCGACTGACGAGACACGCTTATGTTAGGGGCGGGTATCACTCGAACTCCATAATAATCTCGTCCACCTGAAGGCTGTCGCCAGCAGTAGCCTTGATCGCAGAGACCTTCCCCTTCTTCTCGGCGCGCAGGATGTTCTCCATCTTCATCGCCTCGATTGTGCAAAGCGCCTGACCTTCTTGAACTTCCTGTCCTTCTTCGACAGCAACGCTTACGATCAGACCGGGCATCGGACATAGAAGCATCTTAGATGTGTCCGGCGGCACTTTCTCCGGCATCTTCGCGACAAGTTCAGCCTGACGCGGTGTGCGCACGACTACGTTCAGATCAGCCCCGCGATATCGAAGCCGCGCACCGTCTCGGATGAAGTCCGTTTTCACGATCATCGGAGTTCCGCCAACTGATCCCTCAAACAGACGATCCCCAAGCGTCCAATCGGAAACCACTTCCATGGACTGACCGTCCTCAAAAGCGACCGTCGTGCATCCGTTGCTCTCAGTGATCGAAGCGTTGAACTTATCCTTGCCAACGTAAACAACCCACTCCGGAGCAATCCGCCGATTATGGTTTGCCATCGCCCCAGAGATTTGCGCCGCGCGTGCTTCTTTGCGCATTTTCATATGCGCCGCGACCGCCGCCAGACGAACACTCGTTTCGGCATCCGGCGTAACGCCCGCAAATCCATCCGGGTATTGTTCCTCGATAAAGGCTGTTGTCATATCACCGGACATGAAGATCGGATGATCCATAACTGCTGCCAAAAACGGCAGGTTGTGACCGATGCCCTCAATCTCAAATCCATCAAGGGCGTTGCGCATACCTTCAATCGCCTCCGCCCGCGTCGGAGCCCATGTGCACAACTTGGCGATCATCGGATCGTAATACATACTGATCTCACCACCCTCGAACACGCCCGTGTCGTTGCGCACTGCATGGGTGTCCTCAGCCACCTCAGCAGGCGGACGATACCGTGTGAGGCGTCCGATCGAAGGTAGAAATCCGCGATAAGGGTCTTCAGCATAAAGCCGGTTCTCAATCGACCAGCCATTGATCCCGATGTCGGACTGCTTCAGCGAAAGCGTTTCGCCGTAAGCCACGCGGATCATCTGTTCCACCAGATCAACGCCTGTAATCAGCTCGGTCACAGGGTGTTCCACCTGAAGACGCGTGTTCATTTCAAGGAAGTAAAAGTTCTTCTCTCCATCCACGATGAACTCAACGGTTCCGGCACTTGTGTAACCAACGGCCTTTGCCAATTCACAGGACTGCTTGCCCATGGCTGCCCGTGTTTCTTCGTCCAAAAACGGCGACGGCGCTTCCTCAACAACCTTCTGGTTGCGCCGCTGAATTGAGCACTCGCGTTCGTTCAGATAAATCGTGTTGCCGTGGCTGTCGGCCAGAACCTGAATTTCAATGTGGCGTGGCTGAGTGACAAACTTCTCGATGAAGATCCGATCATCCCCAAATGAAGAGGCAGCCTCGTTTTTCGAGCTTTGAAAGCCTTCGCGCGCTTCATCATCATTCCAGGCGATCCGCATACCCTTGCCGCCGCCGCCAGCGCTGGCCTTGATCATTACAGGATAGCCGACATCATTCGAGATCTTCACCGCATCTTCCGCGTCTTTGATCAGCCCCATATAGCCGGGTACTGTCGAAACACCCGCCTCCTGTGCAATCTTCTTGGACGTGATCTTGTCGCCCA
>JABDPD010000064.1 GCA_013042895.1 Boseongicola sp.
GAAGTGTGCATCGTCGCGCCGCTTCAGTTTGCCAATACCCATTTTGATCGGGTTGGAGTCGTGGTCTTCAGCGACACCGAACATCAGCAGATAGCGGGTGCGGTCCCAGTCCGGTTCGCCAAATTCCCAAAATGAACCGCCGATCGAGTACAAACCCGCTGCCGCCATGTTGACTGAACAAAACCCGCCGTGCGCCGCGTAGTTTGGTGTGCCGAACCCTTGTGCCCAGAAAGACGTGAAGCTCTGCGACTGGTCGCGTCCGGTGAAAAACGCCAGCTTAGTTGGATCTGTTTCTCTGATTGGCTTCAGAATGGACGTGGCCATCCCAAGCGCCTCTTCCCAGGAGATCTCTTCAAACTCGCCAGATCCGCGTGGTCCAACGCGTTTCATCGGTGCGCGAAGGCGCGCAGGGGACAAATGCTGCATGATCCCAGCAGACCCCTTGGCGCAGAGCACACCCTGATTAACCGGGTGATCTTTGTTGCCTTCGATATAGGCAACCTTGCCTTCTTTCATGTGGACATTGATGCCGCATCGACAGGCGCACATGTAACAGGTCGTCTTACGGATTTCGTCGGAGACCTTTGGCGAAGTGTCGAGCTTTGGTTGCGGCATGATTTCTCCCTTTGGTAAGTCTTAGCGGGCTTCCGTGCCCGACGCGACTCCCATTTACCAATTTGATTTAAAAGGCAGACTGGAGAACGATTAGGTCCAACCCGATCGCGATGTTAAGTCCAGTCGACTCTGCTTGCTCGTGCGGCCTGCCGGGGCTAGGGTTTTTTGAAAGGGAGCCCCATTTATGAAATGCGTCTTTGTTCAAATCAGATGCCGACCTGGCAAGACCTATGACGTTGCGCGGGAGATATATCTTCGCGAGATTGTCTCTGAACTTTATTCCACAAGCGGCGACTTCGATCTGATAGCGAAGATTTACGTGCCCGAAGATCAGGATATCGGCGTTTATATCAACGACGGATTGCTTGACATTCCGAACATCGATCGTTCCCTCACAACGCTGACCTTTAAGGCGATCCACACCGAAGGGGCCTGAGCACTACGAAGCTTGATTGTTCCGCTCGATAAAGCCCCTGAGATCTTCGGTTTCGGCACGCGCATTGCGCAACCCTTCCATTGCAGCGTTCAATTCGGCTTCCGTCTGAGTCATTCGGTTTGACAGCTCTGCCTCGCGTTGCTGCATGTAAGTCACAGCCTGGTCACGCTCCTCTTCCGCCTGGTGTAATTCCTGAGCCATCCGGTCAAGATCATCCATGTCAGAGCGTGTCACGCGCGTGATGCGGCTAATCAACCAATGTGCAAACCAACCCGCCATAAAGGCGACGAAAAGTATGGCAGCTGTGGCGAATATGAACTCAGTGCCATTCATTGGCTGTTTTCCTCTGGGGCAGCGTCTGCGGCTGTATCTTCCGCCACAGCCTCAGGCAGTACAAGCCGGAATTCAATCCGCCGGTTCGCCTCACGACCTGACTCAGTGCCATTGTCGGCAATTGGTTGGGTCTCGCCATAGCCCTTTGCGGTAAGGTTCGATGTTAGGACACGGCGAGCCATAATGGCATTTAGCACAGCGTCTGCGCGGGCCTGTGAAAGCTGCTGGTTCATCACTTCACGACCCTGGCTGTCTGTGTGACCACCAATCTCGATTTTGACTGTTTGGCAGTCGCGAAGAAGTTCTGAAATGGAGTCAATCGTCGTCATTGCGTCGTCCTCGATATCGGTAGAGGACGGGGCGAAGGTGATTTTTTTCTGTGCCACCGCGTCGTTTATTTTCTCAACGCACTCTTCAGGCGTTGGCAGAGCGGCAAGTGGGTCGAGAGCTTCAGAATAACTTACATCCAGCTTGAAGCTTGCGCCATCTGGCAGTTTTGACGACAGGATGCGGGTGATCTCGGCCCGCGCGTCAGGGCGCCCTGAGACCCCGGAAACCTCGACGGCGTCCGGCGTCACAATTGCCGCCCCATTGTTCAAAATCGCAAGGGATTCCAAAGCAGTAAGAACACGCGTGGGCCAACCAGACGGGAGTGATGCGTCCGTTCTTGTGGCCGGATAGACGTTGCTGGATCCAAAATGCGCGGCTGCAAAGTTGCGTACCGCAATCTGTGTGAGGTCATCTCCCAACCGACCGCGAAGTTGCACGAGACCCTCTGGCGAACGTGTTGCTACGAACTCGGCTTGCGTGCCATCGCTCTGCTCCTGGTCATCTGCCTCAAGCTTAATTGGGTTCAGCGAGAACACGTCTGGCAACCCGCTCTCAAGCTCGCCAACCGCCCAATCAAAGATCGATTGCGGCGAGCCTACTGCGGCAACCAGAGTGATGTC
>JABDPD010000080.1 GCA_013042895.1 Boseongicola sp.
GCCAAAAGGCGATGCTACGCGCGTTGTTCAAAGGACGCTCCTTTGGGAATTTCTTGGGGCAGAAACGGCCACCCCTCCGACTGTACCACTAAATAGCCACCAAACGGAGAACTTCAACGGGATAAGAGGAATTGAGCGAAACTTCCCCGCCCTGTTGCCGTGGCCTCCCAGCCATTTTTCAAGCCTGCAACAGGTGCCGCAACGAGTTCCTCGCCCCGCCAAATCGCCGGAGTCGCCAATAAAGACTGACGCGGCAAGCCAGTTTCACGCCAATCAGGGCAATCCTTCAAAGCTTCGCCAAGCGCGCGCACCTGCAAATCTGCGTCATGCGGTCCGTCCAAGACCCAGCGACCATCCCAAAGCGTGTCCGTGGACGATGTGGTGTCCTTTACCGCATTGTATTCACGGGTGATTCGCAGCTTTTGATCTATGCGCCTTTTCGCTTTGATGCGGGAAATCAGACATCCCGCAACGGTGTGTCGATCCGCGTCCATTAAGCCGACATCAATCCTGATAATCGCCGAACGACGCGGCGGATACTCGGCACCCGACATCCATTTGAGCGCGCCAATCAAAATCCGCCGGCCAACTTCAGCAGGCACCTGAGTTCTGGGGGTCAAAAAATGCTCCGGAAAGATCAGATCGCCATGGTCCATTGTCACAATTTCATTCTCGGCGACTTCGCGCCATGCATAGTGATCCAAGGCCGACCGCGCCGCGTCAGCGTTGGAGGCGACCATCCAAAGCGTTTCGCTGTCAATTCCGATCTCGCTCAAAGCAGCCATCGCCCGACGCGCCCGAACCCGTTCGAAACTGTCATCTTCGTTTGTCGGATCATTGCACCACAAAATGCCTTGGCTCGTCAGATAATCCTGTAAATCCGACCGCTCCAACCCAAAGAGAAACGGCCGGATCCACACCAAGCCATTCCGCTCAAAACGGCGCGACATCCCTGCCAGCCCATCGACACCCGATTGCCGCGCCAGTCGCATCAGTACCGTTTCCGCCTGATCGTCTTGCGTGTGCCCAAGAGCCACAACATCGACGCCTTTGCGCTCGGCCCACGCTGAGATCAACGCATACCGCGCCTTGCGCGCTTTGCCCTGCAAATTGCCTTGGCCGTCCCATTCCCAACGAAGCACCGAGTGCGGCACACCCCGCTTGGCACAATACTCCGCCACAAGCGCAATCTCGTCCTTCGCCTCCGCCCGCAAACCGTGATCGACCGTGACCGCAAAAATTTCGATGCCTTTCTCGGCGCAGTGCCAAGCCATCAGGTCCAGCAACGCCATGGAATCGCTGCCACCCGAAACGGCAACACCCAGCCGCTTTGGCAGGGCGCCCAGAAAACTCCACTCGCAGGCGTGTCTCAGCCAGTGCGTCCGGCCCTCATCGCTGGCGAACCTGTCGCCCTCGTTCACACGCAGCCCATCGACGCACGCGCGGCCTGCGCCTCAATGGAGGCTTCGGTGTCGGGATGGCGCAACGTGACTTCACCCAGCGTAATGCACGCCTCTGACGTCTGTCCCAATCCATCCAAGGCGACGCCCAGTTTCAACAACGCCGTCGGAGCCGTGGGGCCGTTCGGTGTCCCCGAATAGCTCTCTAGATACGCCCGTGCCGCTGAAGACGTCAGCCCTAGGTTCTGTAAAGCCTCACCACGCATCAAATGCGCAAGCCCGGTCAACGGCCCGCCCTGATAGGTATCCGTAAACCGCTGCAATTGTTCCGCCGCTGCCTCATAGCTACCTGCGTCAAAGGCCGCCTTGGCACGATCAAAGTCGTCACGCTCGGCAACTGCCAATTCCACGCCGCCCGCCGGATCCTCAACAGGAGCAACCGGCTGCGGCGCCACCGGAGCAGGCATAGCCCCGCCCCCAAGGGTTGGCGTGTCGCCCAGACTTGCAATGTCGCAACCACTTTCAAGCTCACACAGACGAAACTCCAAATCCCCAATCCGGTTCGTGCCATCCGAAACCACCCGATCCACCCGGTTGGTCAAAGCCTCATTCGCCGCAGTCAGACGCTGCAACTCAGCCTCCATTGCGTCCATGCGTTCTAGCGCGTTAGTGCCAGAAAGATTGGTGTTCACACCCCCCGTCGTCGACAACTCCCGCCGCAGCTTTTGCATCTCAACAAACAGCACCGACAACTCCTGACGGATATCCGCCAGCGTCTGGTCACGGTCCTGCGCCACGGCCGGTGAGGCCATGGCGAAGACAGCGGCAATCATAATCCATCGCATGCTACGCTAGCTCCTTAGACGCCTGCGCCCGCAGTAATCACAGTCACCGAGCGACGGTTCTGGCTATAGCAGGTCTCATCCGAACAAATTTGGATCGGACGCTCTTTGCCATAGCTGATCGTCTGCAACCGGTTCGGCGCAACACCGCGCGAAATCAGGTAATTCTGCACCGCACTCGCACGCCGCGCGCCAAGGGCAAGGTTGTAATCCGTCGTGCCCTGCTCATCCGCATGACCTTCGATCAAAGCGCGATAGGCACCATTCTGCGTCAACCAAACCGCCTGTTGATCCAAGACCGCCTGTGCTTCTGGGCTCAGCGTCGACTGATCGACCGCGAACAACACACGGTCACCGATAGTCTCGTTGAAGAATGCAGGCGATGTCGGATCGTTCACGCTTCCCGCAATCCCGCCGTCCGCACCAAATCCGCCGCTCGCAGCACCGCCGCTGCCGGGTCCAAAACGGTCCGCACTCGTACACGCACCAAGTGCGACAAGCGCTGTGGCCGCCACTGCCAATTTTAGATTAGTCATTTAATCACCTGTTTGGTTTTTTGTTTGTCTGCTCACGCGGAAAATACCACGCTCGGTTAAAGAATGAAACGGCTCACGGCAAAAGCGGAGACCACGCCGGGTCCGACGCAGCCGTCGGCATTGCCAACCGCTTGAGATTGCGGCCCGAAATATCGACCGAGAACAGCGCCGGCTCGCCTGCCGCTCCCGCACTCTCGCGCGTAAACATCAAAACCCGCCCATTCGGCGCCCAAGTCGGTCCCTCGTCCAGGAACGAAGCGGTCAACAATCGCTCGTTCGAGCCATCCGTACGCATCACACCAATGTGGAAACGTCCCGCGTTTTGCTTGGTAAAGGCGATGAAATCACCCCGAGGAGACCAGACCGGCGTACCATAGCGCCCCTGGCCAAAGCTTATCCGCTTCGCCTCGCCGCCGCCTGCAGGCATCACGTAAAGCTGTTGATTGCCCGAACGGTCACTCTCAAAAACAATCTGGCTGCCATCCGGCGAAAACGACGGAGCCGTTTCAATCGACGGAGCGCTAGTCAGTCGAGCGCGCTGTCCACTGGCAAGATCCAGCCGATAGATGTCCGTATTGCCGCCTTCTGAACGCGAATAGAGCACCGTCTGCCCGTTCGGCGCATAGCGCGGCGCGAACGTCATCGCAGCCGCATCGACCTGCAATGCTCGCTTTGTCACCGTACCAACCGCCAACTCATAGATCTGAGGGAACCCGGATTCATAGCTTGTAAACAAGACACGATCGCCAGTTGGCGAGAACCGGGGTGCAAGCACAATCGAAGAGGCATCCGTCAGGTACTGAATGTTCGCCCCGTCGTAATCCATGATCGCAAGCCGCTTTGCGCGCGCGTTCTTCGGCCCGGTCTCCTCAACATAAACGACCCGGCTGTCGAAATACCCGGTTTCGCCGGTGATCCGGCCATAAACCTGATCCGCCACCTTATGCGCCACGCGCCGCCAACTGTCGGTACCACCTGCAAACTGCAATCCCTCGCCCAAAGGCGCACCGGTGAATATGTCGAACAGCCGGAACTTGACCACTAACCGGTTGTCGCTGGTCAGCGTCACTGCGCCAGTCACCAGAGCTTCTACATTTATCGCCTTCCAGTCAGGATAGGCGACCGCTCCGTTGAAATCGCTTACCTGCGAAATGTAGGCATTCTTCGGCACGTCCCGGAACAAACCCGTTCCGACCAAATCCGAAGCCACAACCGCCGTAATCTGGCGCGCAAAATCGCTGGCTGCCGTGTTCTCCGCCAAGAACGGAGCCACCGCAATTGGGACGGGTTCAATCACACCCTGCGTGATCTCAATTCTGAGTGGTCCCGAGCGCTCCTGCGCCGCTACGGGTGAAGCCAAAGCCATCACCAAACCAAGAACAAGTGAACTCAAAACCTTCATCGGAACTGCATCCCTTCGGGGTTGAACGTCATTTCGATATCGCGCCATTGACTGTATTTTTCCACAGGTAAAGGAAATCCGCGCGCACCGCAGCGGATTATTGCCCGTCGCGCCGCCTCAAACGCCTGTCGCGCTGCTCCGTCAGACCCACCAGACGACGACACCATCCGGATCGAGTCATTCACCGGCTTGCCGTCCTGACTCATCGACACAGCCACAACCACAGTGGTGCCCAACGCATCCGTCGAAAGACTGCCGACATTCCAACAAGAACTCACCGCGACGCGTAACGCATCCCGTTCACCACCCGTCAAAGGCGGTCCCGTCGGCACATTCGGCGCAGGTGTTTCGTTGGCTTCGGCCACAGCCGCCGCCACCGCGTCTTCGGTCGTGGTCTCCCTCGGCGTCTCCCTCGGCGTCTCCGCCTGACGCACAGGACGCGCTGGCCGCGTGCGCGGTCGCATCGAACTCGCGGGGGCCAACTCCGGCGTTTCCTCAGCTTCCGTCACTATGCGATCACTCGCCTCAGGTGGAGCCGCAGGCTTGTCTTCCTCGACCACCTCTTCCGGCAAAGCCTCCGGGTCCGGCGCGACCTCCTCCACTCTCTCAGGAGCCGCTTCTGCCAAAGGCGGCGGCGCAATCGAGGGCGTAGGCGCGACACGCGGCGCCGGCTGGGGCGTTCCGTCAGCCACCGGCGACGAGCCATCAATATCCGTGTCCGGCGTGCTGATGATCGGCGCATCGTCCTCGACAACCGCATCCGGGATCGGCTGCGGAATGGTCAACTCAGGATTTTCCGGTGTCTCAGGCTCTTCCACCGGTTCCGGCT
>JABDPD010000204.1 GCA_013042895.1 Boseongicola sp.
GGGTTGCCGTCGAAGACCATCATCAATTCATCGAGGTAAGCCGTACCGATGCGGGCGTTGTAGGCCGGGTCGTTGAGCAGGCGGTCCCCGTCATATGGGATTTCGAGGAAGCCTGCGACTTCGCGCGCAGTGGCTGGCATGACCTGCATGAGACCTCGCGCGCCGACACCAGAGGTCACAACCGGGTCGAACTCGCTTTCGCGGCGTGCGATGGCCAGCGCCAATTCGGTAGGCACGGGCATTGGATCAACACCGAGGTCGGTCACTGGGTAGTAGGTGAAGGGCACTGTGGTACCGTAGGACGCAGCGCGCTTGCCGATCATTGTCGCGTAGTGTGGTTCGTCGCGGGCAGTTACGAAGGCGCCGAGGCGAATGATGTCGTCCGCGCTTAGGGTCTCGGTCAGGTGCGTCAGAAAGCGCTCGGCGAGGACCTTTTGGTCCGCCTTGTCGAGAAGAAGGGCGGCCTCAAAAACCGAGCTTTCTGCGAAGCCTGCATTTGAGATGTCCGGGGATGGGACCGGGGCATAAAGTGCCGGGTCCATTGGACGGCCTGCCTTTTCGGCCGCAAGAAGGCCGTAGAAACTGGTCTGGTATTCTGCGCCAAAGCTGTAGGCGAGGCGCGCGGTGTCTGTGTCTCCGAGCGCCTCGTGGGCACGGCCTTCCCAGTAACCCGCGCGGCCAAGGGAGATAGGAGTGTCGACGGCTCCGCGGAAGCGCAGGAAGTGGGTGAGCGCCGTGGCAGGGTCGTTCCGGTAAGTAAGCGCGATGTAACCCGAGAGCCACTCGAGGTCGGCAAAGCTGGAACCGGAGGTGAGGCCATGGGCGGATGCGAGCTTGTAGGCCTGGGTTGTGCGCCCTGCCCGCATTTCGGAGCGCACGAGGCTGCGACGCCAACCGGCCCAGCGGCCAGGCTGGCCCAGCTCGTCGGGGCTTTGAGCGAGCATGATCTCAATTGCGCCATCGTTGCGCCCCTTACGGGCCCGCCATTGCATACGTTCGAATAGGAGACCTGGATGATCAGCGAGGCTTTCGGGGACGGCGGCGACAAGGCTGTCGACCCCGTTTCTGTTGGCACGCAAAGCGAGGCGGGCGTTGGCGAGAGCCGACCAACTGCGCGGAACCAGCGGGATCATCGCTCGGGCGTCTTTGTCGGCACCACGCCACAGAAGCATATCAAGGCGATCGGCATGGTGAGGCGCGAGGGCACGACCGTACCATGTGAGGAGTTTGGTTTGGTCAGCAGAGGAAAAGCGGTGGGTGAGCCATGCGTGGAGCGCTTCAGCTTCGGCATCGCTTTCCATTCCCTTTGCCCGGAATGCTGAAATCAGTGCGACTGCGCCCGTGCCGGTTTGAGGATGTTCACCGCCAAAGAAGGCAATGACCTCGTCCGCGCGGGTGGACAAAGGCAATGCGCTTTCCGAACGTTGCCGCAGGTAAGCGAGACCCGGCCAATCGGGGCGGCGGTCGAGGAAACGGACCACGCTGTCGAAATCACCCTGACGCGCGCGCAAACGGTGCCATTCGATGATGTCACGAGCAGTTGGATTGATGCCTTCGGCAGTGCGCAGGGCAGCGTACCAGTCACCCGATTCCATTGCATCGAAGGCACGTGCCAATGCCTCCCCCTCGCGCGTGGTCTGCGCTTGAGTTCCGAATCCTATCCAGATGAGGAAAACCGCTGTAAATAGGGCTTTGATCATGGATGCTGGTCCGTTCAATCCTTGCCCCTCAGCTTTATCGTTTTAAACCTGTCTCGGCGGCTTGGCAATTCTTCCCTTCAAGGATAGTGTCCGCGCGCTGTAAAACCACAGTGAACACACATTAAAGGAGCGTGTCATGTTAAGAGGGTCGATGCCGGCGCTTGTTACTCCATTTCGGGATGGCGAAGTGGATTTTGACACGCTTAAACACCTTGTTGAGTGGCACATTGAACAGGGGTCGAATGGCCTTGTTCCTATGGGCACAACGGGTGAAAGCCCTACCGTCAGCCATGAAGAGCACGACGCTGTCGTAGCTGCCGTCGTCGAGGCGGCCGCCGGACGGGTTCCGGTGATTGCGGGGGCAGGATCGAACAACACGCGCGAAAGTGTGCGTCTTGCGCAACACGCCTCGAAAGTTGGCGCGGATGCGGTGTTGGTGGTAACGCCTTATTACAACAAACCAACGCAGGCCGGGCTCTTTGCGCATTTCAAGGCAGTGCATGATGCCTCTGATTTGCCGATCATCATCTACAACATTCCGCCACGTTCGGTGATTGATATGTCGCCTGAAACCATGGGTGAATTGGCGAAACTGCCACGCATTGCGGGTGTGAAGGACGCGACGGCGGATGTGACACGGGTTTCCAAGCAGCGGATCACCTGTGGGTTGGATTTCCTTCAGTTCTCCGCCGAGGACGCTTCGGCGCTTGGGTTCAATGCGCATGGCGGGCATGGGTGCATTTCGGTGACGGCGAATGTGGCTCCGAAACTCTGTTCGGAATTTCAGGAGGCGACTCTGGCCGGAGATTTTGCACGCGGACTAGAGATTCAAGACAGGTTGATGCCATTGCATGATGCGATCTTCACAGAGCCTGGGCTTTGCGGTGCGAAGTATGGCCTTTCGTTGCTGGGCAAGTGTTCGGATGAGGTGCGGTTGCCATTGGTGGGTGTCACGGATGCCACCAAGGAGAAGATCCGCGCGGCCATGGTGCATGCTGGATTGATCAACTGACTTTAGACACTGCGCGCGCAGATCGGGCGAATGTCGTCGGCAGCCTCTGGATGGTTGCCGCGATGGCAGGGTTTGCGGTGGAGGACATGTTTCTGAAGTCAGCCGCCGCGACGGTGCCTATCGGGCAGGTGATGATCTGGTTCGGATTGGGCGGGTCTTTGATCTTCGCGGTGTGGGCGGTTGCGCAGGGGCAATCTTTGTTTCCACGTGCCGTAATTGAACGCACGATGATGGTGCGCAATGCCTTCGAGATCTTCGGACGGTTATTTTTCACGCTGGCGATTGTTTTGACACCCTTGTCGTCTGCGACGGCGATTTTGCAGGCGACGCCGATTGTCGTGGTCGCCGGGGCTGCGCTGTTTTTCGGCGAGACCGTTGGATGGCGGCGGTGGACGGCGATTTTGGTGGGGCTTGGCGGGGTGCTGGTGATCCTCCAGCCAGGAGCCGAGAGCTTCACGACGCTGTCGATATTAGCGGTTTTGGGAATGCTCGGGTTTGCGGGGCGGGATTTGGCGACACGGGCGGCGCCTAAGACGATGAGCGGTCCTGTTCTAGGCGTTTGGGGTTTCTGGATGATTCTGATTGCGGGGGTCGGCTTTTCCATTTGGGAAGGAGCGGCGTTTGTGATGCCGGGCGCGGCGTTTCTTCCATTGGTTGGTGCCTGCATGTTTGGCGTGGCCGGCTATTCGTCTCTGACACAGGCGATGCGGACGGGGGATGTATCGGCTGTGACGCCTTTTCGCTATTCGCGGCTCTTGTTTGGCGTGGGCTTTGGTGTGCTGATTTTTGGCGAAACACTTGAACCGAACATGATCATCGGAAGTCTGATTATCGTGGCGGCCGGGCTCTATATTCTGGCGCGGGGACGGTCCTAGTATTTGCGTTGTCTCGCACGGGTGTCGCGTAGGATCTCAACAAGAATCGCGGTCAAAAGACCGAACATTAACAATCCGTTAGCTGCCGCCATACCACCGAGCAATCGCCATTCCTGAGGGAGGAGGATGTCTCCGAAACCAAGGGTCGTGAAGGCGACGAGGGCGAAGTAGACGGAGGCTTCAAGGGTTATGAAAATGTCGAGCCAGAAGAGCGACACGGCCCAAACCCAGACGGATACAGTCATCATGAAGAGTGTCCAGAGCAGTGCCAGTGACAGAATCGCGACGAGCTTTGGGCCGTGCGGCGGACGCGCGGACCAACTGTGAAGGCGGATCAGGATCGACTCGAGCGCCCACCACGAAATTGTTGCGGTTATGACCGAACCGAGGATCAAAAGGCTACCAATTAGGAGTTGCTCGAACATGGGCACTTTGTTTCGCGACCTGCGGTTCACGTCAAGTGGACTGGACTTGCCAGAGGCGAGCGCTTATCTGCTGCGCGTTATGGCCAAAG
>JABDPD010000094.1 GCA_013042895.1 Boseongicola sp.
TGCGCAGACTTTATTGTCGAAACCCAGGACGCCCTTCGCATATTTTGATACACCTATATCGTTCAGTGCACCGCAAAACCGGACACGTCGCGCCTGAATTTCCAGGTACAAGTAGCGACCGCGACTATCCTCTGTGTCACCAGCACTAAGGCGACCGACGATCAGGTCTCGTGGCGGCCTCTTTTTTCCAGTTTTTAACCCACCCGCTGCACAGGATATTTGGGGCCAGCACCGTCGGGAGGAGGTGATGGTGCTGGCCCTTTGCGTTGGCGCTCCCTGTTGTTTTTTTACGCCGCCGCTCATGCTGATCTACTCTGGGAGGAGCGAGAACCAGCATATTTCGTTAAAGCCTCTGACCCTATGGGTCGGCTTTGTTATTGGTCCGCCATCAACTCTTCAGCGTATTTTGGAATGTCGGATCGAGTGATCCCGATCTGGGCGAGTTGGTGGTCGCTCATGCTTGAAAGTGTCGAAATCATCCGCGCCAACTGAAGCGTCTTCAGGACTGCTTTCGCTTTGGTTCTGACCCTTATCAGCGCCGCGATAGATGTCGCGATGAGGGGGTTGCGGCCGTGCGTGCCTGTTTCGGAGCTAAAGGCCATAAGCCGCCTCCAGTGACAGTCGTTTGATATTACTGCGCGCGATGCCCAGATCGTTCAGGTCCCTGTCAGTGAGGGCCGAAAGCTCATAAAAGGTGGCGCGATAGACTTTGCGCTTGGCCTGAGCGTCACGAATCTGGTCCATCTTGTGCTGAAAGAACGTGCGGCTCGCATCGAAAACGACATCCAGCCGACTGATTGTTTGTAGAGTTGCCATGATAGTTCCTCGTCTCTTGCTGCGGTGCAGTATTTATGCTGCACTGCAGAGATAGCGCATCTGTTTGCGCTCACAATTCGGCCATTTGGCAATGGACCCATTCCGGATTGGAACAGGTTAGGTGAGTATCATGGACATTTCTGCACAAATGCTGATCTTTGTGACCGTTGTCGAACGAGGCAGTATTTCTGCGGCAGCGCGGTCAATGGGGCGGACGCCATCAGCTGTCAGCAAACAGGTCGGGCTGTTGGAAGATCAGGTCAACTACCGTTTGTTAAACCGCACCAGAACCGGAATATCGCCAACCCAAGAGGGGCAGGAATTCTACACGAAATGCAAAGAGATGGCCGAGAAGTTCACCGAAGCCGAAGCGATGATCCGCGGTCTTGATGGTATCCCGCGTGGCGAGATCAAAATCGCCTCTACGGTAGCGTTTGGTAAGTCCCAGCTTATTCCAGCGCTTCCGCAATTAATGGAGCAGTATCCAGAGGTCCAAGTCTCGTTGGACCTAACAGATCGGGAGATTGATCTACGCAGCGAAGGCTTTGATGCAGCGATCTGTTTTGCAGAACAGCTTAAGGCGCCAGATATCGTCATGCGGCGCATCATGCAGAGCCGTCGGGTATTATGTGCGGCTCCAGCATACCTGAAGCGATCGGGAACCCCGATGGATTTTGCTGAACTCGCCAAACACAATTGTCTGCGGGTAGCAGGGGCGAGCAGACGCAACACATGGAGCGGCGTTGAACCGACAACAAGCGACAGATTTGAAGCGCACGGGAGTTTCGAGGGAAACAGCACGGATGTTGTGTTTCGTGCGGCGCTTGCTGGAATTGGGATCGCGCGATTGCCCTGCTACATGGCAAACGCCAAGTTTTCGTCCGGCGAGCTGGTTCACGTCATGCCGCAATACGCGCCGCCAAGCACGGAGATCGTCATCATGTTTGCCGACAGGCGCAACCTTGCCCCGAAAATCCGCGCGTTCGTGGACTATCTCGCCCAGCACTTTTGAGAGGTCAAAGCGCTTCACATGACAGGCTCATGAGCATTTGATTTATCGAACAGGAGAGACAAGGTGACTGACAGCACAACGGATATCGGACGCAAACTGTCCGAACATTTGAACCCGGGAATGGAAGACGCGCTGAATGCGCGCTATGGTCGCCTCTTGCCCGGAATGGCTGAAGGCGTGGTCGATTTTGCCTATGGGCGCCAATACGCTCGGCCGGGCCTTCCTCTTCGTGACAGGTATTTGGCGACGATAGCTGCTTTGACCGCTGTGGGCGGCCAGACCAAGCCGCAACTCAAAGTAAATATCGCGGGTGGACGCAAAGCGGGACTAACACAGGAAGAGATCGCCGAAGTGATCTGGCAGATGGCGCTGTATGGCGGATTTCCTGCGGCGATCAATGCGCTTAACGCCGCATTAGAGGTGTTTGAAGGTGAAGAGCGATATTCGTCATAATAGATGCATCCCAAGTTGGCCAGTGAGCACCCAATTCTGATCGCCATCATTTCCGGCTCGAACGTTTCTTCAAGACGAGGGTTCAGGGGTTTGCTTCAGCGTCGTGCCCAAAAATCTGTCAGCCCCCATCAAAGAGCTTAAGTTTTGGGCGCATCCCTCCGAGTCACTATGCCGCAATGCAGCATTGCCTTGCGACTGCAGCATTTTGACCTGTCCCTATGTCCAACGGCGCCGGAACTTAGTTTCCGTCATATGCTGTCAAAGGTCAAAAACAACGGAGAGTGAGACATGAAGAAACTACTATTAGGAACCGCAGCGATCCTTGCTGCAACCGCGGCACAGGCGCAGGACTGCGCCGATCCGATCAAAGTGGGTGTGCTTCACTCACTGTCTGGCACGATGGCAATTTCCGAGACCACGCTGAAGGACACCATCGAAATGTTGGTCGATCAGCAAAACGCAGCGGGCGGCCTTTTGGGCTGTGAAATTGAGGCTGTCGTTGTTGATCCGGCGTCTGACTGGCCGCTGTTTGCAGAAAAAGCACGCGAACTGCTGACGGTTGAAGAGGTCGATGTGATCTTCGGGTCCTGGACGTCTGTCTCCCGTAAATCTGCTCTGCCCGTTCTGGAAGAACTCAACGGTTTGATGTTCTACCCGGTCCAGTACGAAGGCGAAGAATCCTCAAAGAACGTGTTCTACACAGGGGCCGCTCCAAACCAGCAGGCGATTCCTGCGGTCGATTACTTCCTTGAAGAGTTGGGCGTCGAACGCTTCGCCCTGCTGGGCACGGACTACGTTTACCCCCGCACAACCAACAACATCCTTGAGGCTTATTTGGCCGACGCAGGCATCGCGCAAGAAGACATCTTCGTGAACTACACGCCATTTGGTCACTCTGACTGGGCGACGATCGTGTCCGATGTTGTGGCCATGGGCGAAGAAGGTCGCCCTGTTGGCGTGATTTCCACCATCAATGGTGATGCGAACGTGGGCTTCTACAAAGAGCTGGCCGCGCAGGGCGTGTCTGCGGATGACATCCCTGTCGTCGCGTTCTCCGTGGGTGAAGAAGAACTCTCCGGACTGGATACAACCGATCTGGTCGGCCACCTTGCCGCGTGGAACTATTTTCAGTCCGCGGAAAGCGATGCCAACACTGATTTCATCGCCGCTTGGAAAGAGCGTATGGGCGAAGAGCGTGTGACCAACGACCCGATGGAAGCTCACTACATCGGCTTTAACATGTGGGTGAATGCGGTGACGGATGCAGGCACGACGGATGTGGATGCGGTGCGCGATGCGATGTACGGACAGGAATTTCCGAACCTGACAGGTGGCACGGCTGTGATGCTGCCCAACCACCACCTCGCCAAGCCGGTTCTGATTGGTGAAATTACTGAGGACGGTCAATTCGAAATCATCAGCCAGACGAGCGAAGTTCCAGGCGATGCATGGACAGATCATCTGCCGGAAAGCGCTGTGCTGACATCCAATTGGCCTGAGCTTGGTTGCGGTATGTACAACACCGAGACCGAAAGCTGCGTCCAGATCGAATCCAACTACTGATTTGCGTTTCTGACACTCTTGCATCGGGCCGTTCTTGGCCCGATGCACCCATTTAGACCCCAAAGGTTTTACCCCGTGCTTCGCATCTTCTTTCTCTTCTGTGCCCTCCTCGCTGCGCCCCTTTCCGCCCAAACCTACGGCCCGCTACAGGCCGAATTGCAGGCAGACCCCGACCTTGTTGAACGCGCATCGCGTCGCACGGTTGGCGATATTCTGAGCCGTTTGGCAGACACCGGATCGCCGAATTTGCAGAACTTCCTTGAGGCGTGGTCTGATCGCCGTGTGGTGATGCGGGAGGCCGACGGCGCGTTCTTTATCGCCGAACAGGAGGGCGACGACTACCTACTGACTGACATCGACACTGGCGCGACAAGCCGGTTTGCACAGGACGCCGCCAAAGAGCTGCGCCCCAACGCAGGCGTACGCCGTTTGATCGGCACCGCCTTGATTGAATTCCAACTAAGCGACCCACGTCGAGATGCACGCATTGATGCCCTGACAGCGCTGGAGCGGGCCGGATCGGCTGAAATGCTTGAACTGCTGCGCGCATCAATGGCGGATGAACCGGACACGGACGTGGCAGCCATGAAAGCCGCTCTCGAACGCCGCCTGACAGCGCGGTTTGACCCTGATCCAGCCGCGCGGATTTCCGCGATTGAAGCCCTGTCCGACAGCATCGCCATCGAAGACCGCGCCGCCCTGTCGCGTATTTTGTCCGCCGATACGGTTGTTGTCGCGGGCGTTCCCGCCGATGGAGACAATGT
>JABDPD010000095.1 GCA_013042895.1 Boseongicola sp.
CTCGCCGGCCTCTGAACACCCTGGCGACTAGCCAAAACCCCTCGAATTCCCGATACTCGCATCAAAGCAATCAGACGAGGGAACACAAGCCATGGGAATTCTTAGCGTACTAGCCGCGGCAATTGCGGCATGGATTTTCGGTGCAGTTTGGTACGGAGTCATTGGCAAGCAATGGATGGCGGCTTCCGGCCTCACCGAGGAAACCATCAATCGCAGCAATCCGGCGCCCTACATCGTCAGCTTCATTTGCACACTGCTTGTCGCCGGCATGACCCGCCATGTCTTGGCGACTTCAGGCATCGACACCGTTGGTAAGGGAATGTTGACAGGTCTGGGTCTTGGCCTTTTTATTGCAGCCCCTTGGATTGCGACCAATGTCATGTTCGGTCAGCGCGACCGCAGCCTGATTTGGATGGATGGCGTATATCCAACGGTTGGGATGGCTTTGATGGGTGCGGTCTTGATGATGGTCTGACGTCGCTCACCGACAAAACCCCCTCCCGGAAACTTGCATGTGGAAGTGATCTGCATGCAGGTTGTTAAAGTCCGGCCCCAACACGCCGCCAAACCATTTGCATGAACTCCGTTGAGCGCTCCTTAGAAACCCCGCTTCATCAGACAGCCCGCTCCAATCAATTCGCAAATCAATTTCGGTTCCGTCATTAAGCACAAAGCCTGATACATCGATCGCCTCCCCTCTTGCATGGGTCGACCACCGCTGACTTTCTCCTCTTGATGTGCGCATGCGTCGACAGGAAAAACTCGAGAAGTGCTTCATTCGAGCGACATCGATCCCGAAGAATTCCGCGGATAAGCGCTGCAAGTCATGCCGCTCCCAAAGCGCCAGCCGCAAAGCGACCCGACAGTCGGTTTCAACTGGCATCATCGAAGCTCGTCCGACGCGCGATATCTCTACGCGTTGAGCTATCCCACAGGTGGCAGTAACCTCAAGCGGAGGCATTTGCGAAACTTCCGCCGTGTCCAAAGCCGCCAAACACTGCACTAGCGATCTTGACGCGCGTCGCATCTTCCAAGTGGTAAGCGGCGTATACGGATCAGAAACTTTCAGCGGTTCTGTGGGATTCCATTCGCGCGGAAGGGGGGTTCCGGGATGCAAAACCGACACTCCACCGATTGCTGCTAAAAGAACCGCCGCAGTAAATAACCCAGAAAGCCAGGAAATGCGCATCAAATGAAGAACGGCGCGCAGTTGTCTGCGCGCCGTTGAGATTAGTAGCGGTAATGCTCGGGCTTGAAGGGCCCTTCCGGCGCGACGCCGATATAGGAAGCCTGATCGGGCTTCAGTTCCGTCAGCTTGGCGCCAATTCGCGCCAGATGTAGGCGGGCAACTTTCTCATCCAGATGTTTGGGCAGAATATGAACTGTGTTGTCGTATTCATCGCCACGGGTCCAAAGCTCGATCTGAGCTAAGACCTGGTTGGTAAAGCTCGCCGACATCACGAACGAAGGATGTCCGGTCGCATTGCCAAGGTTCAAAAGGCGTCCTTCAGACAGCAGGATAATTCGATTGCCTGAAGGCATTTCGATCATGTCCACCTGCTCCTTAATGTTCGTCCATTTGTGGTTCTTTAAGTTCGCCACCTGGATTTCATTGTCGAAGTGACCGATATTTCCGACAATCGCCATGTCCTTCATCTCGCGCATATGCTCGATGCGGATCACGTCCTTGTTGCCAGTCGTCGTAATGAAAATGTCCGCGTTCGCGATTTCATCTTCAAGAAGCGTCACCTCAAACCCGTCCATCGCGGCCTGAAGAGCGCAGATCGGATCAACTTCCGTCACCTTCACACGAGCGCCAGCGCCACGAAGCGATGCCGCCGAACCTTTGCCAACGTCGCCGTACCCCATAACGACTGCAACCTTGCCAGCCATCATCGTATCTGTTGCGCGACGAATACCGTCAACAAGCGACTCTTTACAGCCGTACTTGTTGTCAAACTTTGACTTCGTCACGCTGTCGTTCACGTTGATCGCAGGGAACGGCAGCTGACCTTGCTTGACCAGTTCATAGAGCCGGTGAACACCGGTGGTCGTCTCTTCTGAGACGCCTTTGATTTGGTTCCGCATCTTCGTGAACCAGCCGGGGCTTTCCGCCATGCGCTTCTTGATCTGCGCAAAAATTGCCTCTTCTTCTTCGGACGTCGGCACGGAGATCAGCTCCGCCTCACCGGCCTCTACGCGCGAACCTAGCAAAATGTAGAGCGTCGCATCGCCACCATCGTCCAGAATAAGGTTTGGCCCCTCTTCAAACAGAAACGATTTGTCCAGATAGTCCCAGTGCTCCACTAAGCTTTGACCCTTGATCGCAAAAACTGGCGTTCCACCCTCTGCAATCGCTGCTGCGGCATGGTCCTGCGTCGAGAAGATATTGCACGAAGCCCAGCGCACATCCGCACCCAACTCAACGAGCGTTTCAATCAAAACCGCCGTTTGAATGGTCATATGAAGCGAGCCGACAATACGGGCGCCCTTAAGTGGCTTACTAGCTCCAAATTCTTCGCGTAACGCCATCAGACCGGGCATTTCGGTCTCTGCGATGTTCAGTTCCTTGCGACCGAAGTCCGCAAGGGAAATGTCTTTAACTACATAGTCGTTGGCCATCAGACCCGCTCCTTAATCGATTTAACGGGCCAGATAGCACCGGGGATAGCCCCCGGCAACCGGCGTCAGCCTTTGATACCTGCGGGCGTCTTAAGTTTTGGCTCGGTCTCGTGCCAGTTCGTCCCAGATGCCATAATACATGACAGTCCGTTCGGCCGCGTCATAAGTATCGTCCAGGTTCCCTTTTCTTCTGAAAACCAGACTTCAAAAACAGCTGAAGAGTTTTGAAGTCCCCCGCCAGCAAGCGCCTCGCCATAGCGGCTCTCCAGTTTTTCCACCACCATCGACCTCTCTGCACAGGTCGATTGAGCTTGGATCGTCGTTGGCAAAACAACTGCCAAAAGAGTCAGGCTTGTGAGGATGCGTCGCATCATGTCTCCTTTCTGCGGCATCTGGCCGCTTTGCCTGTGTCTCCTCCCGGTCGTTCGATCACTGATACGGTGTTGATTGTTTCCAAATCGTAACTGAAGCAGCCGCATTTATCGGGCATTTTAACTTCTCTACTTTTATCCTTAGGAACGAATTGTGCCGGAATACGGACCTGAATTTGGGTATTTCCATGCCGGAGCGCCTTGACGACCGCACCAAACTTGCCACACATCTCACCCATGCCACCGACCAAGAAACCCCCTCGCGCATGGCAGCGTATGCTCTCAGGTCGCCGTCTCGATCTGCTTGACCCAACGCCCGTCGACATCGAAATCGAAGACATCGCGCACGGATTAGCCTTTGTCGCCCGTTGGAATGGACAAACCAAAGGCGACTTCGCCTATTCGGTTGCCGAACACTCGTTGCTTGTTGAAGAGATCTTTGGCCGCGTCCACCCAGACGCCCCCGCCAAATGGCGACTTGCAGGTTTGCTGCACGACGCGCCGGAATACGTCATTGGAGACATGATCTCCCCAGTAAAGGCCGCCGTTGGACCGGGCTACGGAGCCCTTGACGACCGGTTGGCGGCGGCGGTGCATCTACGCTTTGGCTTGCCCGCCACAATCCCCGCATGGGTTAAAAAGAAGATAAAAAGGGCGGACAAAATATCCGCCTGGCTGGAAGCCGTACAGCTTGCTGGCTTCACGCTGACCGAGGCCAACAAGCTCTTTGGAACGCCTGACGATGAAGTGGCCAGTGGGCTTAAGATTGTGCTTCGGCCACCCGTCGAGGTTCGGGAAGCCTATGTTTCCCGGCACAACACCCTCATCGCTCAATTATAATTTACCGAGGCGAGCGCTTCGCTAGTATCCGCTGCAACGTTCGGCGATGCATGTTCAGACGCCGCGCCGTCTCACTGACATTGCGATCACACAACTCATAAACGCGCTGAATATGCTCCCAACGCACGCGATCCGCGCTCATTGGGTTTTCAGGCGGCGGTGGCAATTCATCGTCTGTCGCCAGCAAGGCCGCCGTCACATCATTTGCATCCGCGGGTTTGGACAGGTAATCCGTCGCACCGATCTTCACAGCAGCAACAGCGGTCGCAATCGCCCCATAGCCGGTCAATACAACAACTCGACTGTCTTCTCGCCGCTCTCGAATACGCTCGACCACATCAAGCCCGTTGCCATCGCCCAATCGCAAATCGACAACCGCATACGCAGGTGGACGAGCTGTCGCAATGGCTGTTCCGGCGGCTACAGTCTCTGCGGTTTCCACCTCAAATCCGCGCTTCTCCATCGCCCGAGCAAGACGCCGCAAAAACGGTTCATCATCATCAACGATCAAAAGCGATTTGTCCGCACCCATGCTCTTAAGCGGTTGATCGACCATGTAGTCCTCCTGCTCCTGTGCTCAGGATCCTAGGGCGCCCAATGCCACCCGTCAACGAACTCAGCTTGATGCTATGTGACAGGCCGTTTGCTCGGCCATTGCCTCAGGAGCAACGTCACGCCCAAAGTACGTCGCCAAACCGGTTTCAGGGAACATGAGATATGTAAATGTTGAATGATCCATGAGATAAAACTCGCCCTCGCCAGTGCCCTTTGCGTAGTACGTCTTATACGCTTGGCTCGCGGCTTTCACCTGTTCCGGGCTGCCGGTCAGAGCGATCATTTTCGGGTGCATATCTTCCCCGTACTGCGCAACGATCTCAGGTGTATCGCGCTCTGGATCAACTGAAATAAAGACCGGCGTAACGTCCAGTCCTTGCTCATCAAGTATATCAACCGCAATCGCGTTCCTTGCCACATCGAAGGGACAAACATCCGGGCAGAACGTATAGCCAAAATACACCAACGTCGGTCCGTTGATTACATCCTCATCCGTGACCAGCTCGCCGGCGCCGTTCAACAACTCAAACGGACCACCAATTGCGACGCTGCCCCCAGCTATCGCGTTTCCGCCGCAAGTGTTCTCTTCATTCAAAGCCGTCCATAAAGCCGCGCCACCGATCAAAACAGCCAGAGCCGCTGCGGCTGTCCCTACATAGACCCTGTTCATAATCCGAATCCCTTGGCGTTTGCTTCGCCGCATTGATCCGACATGAGAAAGCTGCCTACAAGAAGATAGCTTGTCACACACACGAGGACGTGATGGTCGAACAAACCGGTTTCGACACACAAATCAACCGCTCCAACTGGGTTCGCCTAAGAACGCTGATCGCATTGCGCTGGGTGGCAATCGGCGGTCAGCTTGCGGCAATCACTGTCGCGCAACGTCTGTTTAACCTCGACCTTCACCTAGGCCTTTGCTTTCTCGCCATTGGTGCTTCAATCGTCGCCAACTTGGTGGCAGCCTTTGTATTCCCAACAAACAAGCGCCTCAGCGAACTGGAAGTCGCCTGTATGCTGCTCGCAGACGTTGCTCAATTGGCCTTTCTTTTGGCCCTGACCGGCGGTCTGAATAATCCTTTCGCGCTTCTGATAATGGCTCCTGTCGCCATCTCCGCCACCGCCCTCAAGCCCGGAACCACAGCACTCCTGGGCGCCGCCACTATTGGCTTCATCAGTATCGTAGCAATGTGGCACCTGCCCTTGCGCACTGTTGAGGGATTCATCATGCGCATGCCGCAAGACTTCGTGATCGGCTTCTGGACCGCACTCGTGATCGGCGTGATGTTCCTTGGTATCTTCGCGAGCCGTGTTACCGGTGAGGTGAACGCCATGGCCGAAGCCCTTGCAGCCACACAAATGGCCCTCGCGCGCGAGCAAAAACTCACCGACCTCGGCGGTGTTGTCGCTGCTGCCGCGCATGAACTAGGAACCCCTCTCGCAACGATCAAACTCACGAGTGCCGAGCTCATTGACGAGCTTGACGACCCCCAACTCAAAGAAGACGCGACCCTCATTCGCGACCAGGCCAACCGCTGCCGAGATATTCTACGATCCATGGGGCAAGCTGGCAAAGATGACCTGCACATGCGCCGCGCTCCTATCGGCGCCGTTATCCGCGAAGCCGCAGAACCTCACGAGAATCGCGGCAAAGAGGTGCACTACGACATTTCTCCGCTCACCGAGGACAGCCCCGACCAGCTCACTATCGACCGTCGCCCTGAAATCATCCACGGTCTGCGAAACCTCGTGCAAAATGCCGTCGATTTCGCCCAGGCGAACGTTTGGATCGACATCGGCTGGGACAGCACCAGCATCGTCCTGACGATTTCAGACGACGGTCCCGGCTTCTCACCGCAAGTCATCGGCCGTATCGGCGATCCCTTTGTGCGGAAGCGCAACAAAAGCTCTTCTAGCCAACGCCCAGGATACGATGGAATGGGGCTTGGCCTCTTCATTGCCAAAACTCTTCTCGAGCGCTCTGGCGCAGAACTCAGTTTCGCCAACGGAGCCGACGCCGACAGCGACAGCGAGTCCCCCGACTATCAAATCCGCTCCGGCGCCATCGTTCAGGCGCGCTGGCCACTTGAACGTATTGGAGCGAAGTCCGACAACGACCGGCCCGCACTTGGCGAAAACACTCTAAACCAAGCGACCTAGTTTACGCTTCTCGGCTATTCGTTAACCCACCGTTAACCTTCTTCGCGCCATGGTTAGGGCTGTGTTATCGGGGGATAGCTTTTGTTGAGTTCAGAACTACTGACGGCTGCTTTGTATGGATCCAGTGCCTTTCTCTCCGCCTTCGCGGTCTTTGCAATCGTCACACGTCGAAGCGCCAATCGACGTAAAACAGCAAAATCCAACTCCAGCGACCTCTCCGGCGACACACTCGTCTTTCTGATACGCGACAACGCCATCGTTGACGCCAACTTCCCTGGTCAACGTTTTCTCACTCACTTCGGGGCTCAGGGCCTCGACCTCGAAGCCCTCTCGCGCGGGCTTCACGCAGCCTTCGACGACGCCGCATCCCTTCTTGAAACATCTTCAGACAACAATGAACAACGCCTCCTTTCAAGGGACGGCATGTTTCAGGCCATCGCCGAACGCACTTCCAACGCGCTCCGCATCAAGGTCCAGAGCCGCGACTCAGCGAGTCTTCAAGCAGAGGATATTCACCGTCTCTCCGCAATGGACGCTGAGCTTGAAACCTTGCGCGAAACCGCTGACCTGGCCCCTTATCTTGTTTGGCGAGAAACCCGCGACGGCACACCAATTTGGGTGAATCGCGCCTATCTTGAGGCTGTTCGAGATACCTATGGCGATAAGCGCGCAACCGAGTGGCCGCTCCCGCGCCTATTTCCGAATCTGTCTCTCGGTGGCCCCACAAGACTCTCAATACAGAAAAAAGCCGCGACCGAGCCCAATTGGTTCGAAATCAGAAATATGCCCATTGGCCGAGACACACTATTCACCGCCTATGACGCAAATGCGACGGTCCTTGCCGAAACTCAGTTGCACGACTTCATGCAAACCCTCACCAAAACGTTCGCGCAGCTTACCACCGGCCTTGCCATCTTCGACAAATCCCGTAACCTCGCACTGTTCAACCCTGCCCTTACCGAACTCACACGCCTTCCTGTAGATTTCCTGTCCAGTCGCCCGAGCCTCGTCGAAGTTCTCGACAAACTCCGCGAAACGAGGGCAATCCCAGAGCCGCGCGACTATCACGCGTGGCGCAAGTCCATCGCAGACCTAGAAAGCGCCGCTCAAGACGGCAATTACTGCGAGACTTGGTCTCTTGCAGGCAACCTCACCTATCGGGTCACGGGTCGTCCGCATCATGACGGAGCCATCGCCTTTCTGTTCGAGGACATCTCCGCAGAAATGTCTCTAACAAGACAGTTTCGCCAAGAAATTGAGCTTAGTCAGGCGCTTCTCGATAACATGGATGACGCGACGGCTCTCTTTTCACCGACCGGAGTTTTGCTTCAAACCAACAGCGCCTACCGTACCCTCTGGAACGTCGACCCAGACTCCCGCCTCACAGAAACAACTATTCTCGAAGCAAGTCATGGTTGGCACGAGGGCACACTGCCAACCCCCGTCTGGGGAGACTTGCGCGAATACGCACTGGACACACAAGATCGCGTCGAATGGAGCGCACCGGTTATTCTGGCAGACGGTCGTGTCGTTGATTGCCGCTTCCTGCCCATCGCGGGCGGCGGCACACAGATCATCTTTCACATAGAACGCGCAGCGGAATCACGTCAGGACGAGCAGTTGCGCGAAGCAGGTTAATCCGCCTTGCAGCGCCGCGCTTGCAACGCCAAAGTGCTTCCATGCCATCGCCCACCACCGTGCACCTTATACTTCCCGGCCCCGACGATACTTCCGCCGTCGCATCTCAACTCGCGCCGTATTTACGTCCGGGCGACTGCCTATTGCTCACGGGATCACTTGGTGCTGGAAAGACGCACTTCGCCCGTGCGTTGATCCAAAAAAGATTATCAGAGTCAGGTATTTGGGAAGATATCCCGTCGCCAACCTATACGCTCGTGCAAACTTATGATGATGGAGTTTGCGAGATCTGGCACGCTGACCTTTACCGGCTTTCAGATCCCCATGAGATAATCGAGCTCGGTCTGGATGACGCCTTTGAAAAGGCAATCACCATAATCGAGTGGCCCGACCGTCTCGGCGAACTCGCTCCCAAGAACGCGCTTCAAATCACGCTGAGCGTCGAAGGCGACTCGCGCACTCTTGCCGCTAATTGGAATGACCCTCGCATCGCGCATTTGGCTGCACAAAATGAATGACACACGGGCTTCCTTTCTGAAGAACGCCGGCTGGGATCAAGCCGAGCAGTCTCTCGTCACGGGCGACCTCTCCACCCGCCGATATACACGGCTTTCAATGCATGGGTCCAAGGCGATCCTTATGGAGTGTGACCCAGAGACCGAGGCATCTCTTCGCGCGTTCGTTAAAATGACCAGATGGCTGCGAGACTTGGGCCTTTCCGCCCCAGAAATTCTCTCCTTGGACGCTTCCACCGGGCATGCGCTTTTAGAAGACTTCGGAGACGCCAAGCTCACGACACTCATCACTAACGACCCTTCCTGCCAAAAGCGCAACTACAACACCATCCTGGACGTACTGGTCACCATACGAAATGCCCCGGCCCCGGCACTCAAGACGCCGGATGCAAGAGAACTTGCCGAGGCAACAAAGCTAGCCGATGAGTGGTACCCCGGCGCGAGAACCTCGCTTCTGGATGAGTTTCGGGTCGGCTTAGAAACTGTTTTACGCGAAATACTCAACGTTCCGCTTACAGTTAGCTTGCGGGATTTCCATGCAGACAACATCATCTGGCTGGATCAACGCGCGCCCATTCAACAACCCGGCCTCCTCGACTATCAGGACGCAATTATAACCCATCCCGCTTACGATCTGATGTCGCTTATCACAGACGCCCGCACAGACGTATCTGTCGATCTCCGCCACGAAATGATCCGAGCTTACGCCGCAAGAGCCGGCGGCGACCCCGAGGCTCTCGCTCAATCCGTCGCAGTCCTGGGCGCGCAACGAAACCTCCGCATTCTCGGCATTTTCGCCCGCGCCGCGAGAGCCGACGCGAAAACGCACCAGTTGGCAGCACTCCCGCGTGTGTATGGCTATCTGATGGACTGCTGTGAACACTCAACGCTTGCCCCATTCTCTGTGGATCTAAGAGAAGCGCTCCCCGAGCCGACGCCATCCCTCATCCGAGAGCTTGCGTCATGAAACCCACTGGCGTCTCCCTCATGATTTTCGCCGCTGGCTTCGGAACACGCATGGGCGATCTCACAAAGACCACGCCCAAGCCGATGCTTCAGCTTCGCGGGAAGCCAATGATTGATCACACTCTGGATCTTGCCAAAAACGCAGGAATAGAGACTGTTTTTGCGAACACACACCACCTTCACGCAGTCATCGCGCCTCACTTGAGATCGCTTGGCGTGACTGTCATCCACGAGAACCCCGAAATCCTCGACACCGGCGGAGGCCTCAAGGCGGCAAGCGGTCAGCTCACCTCACCCACCCTTACGATCAACCCTGACTACATTTGGTCTGGACCAAATCCTCTCACGCACCTTCTCCAGGAATGGCGCGCCGACATGCAGTCTTTGCTTCTTGTCGTGCCGCCCGACCAAGCGCTTAACCGAACCGGTCCCGGCGACTTTACCATCAGCAATTCCCAACTGACCCGAGGCGGCAGCATGGTGTATACCGGCGCTCAGCTCATTCGCACCGAGCGCTTGGCCGAGATCACAGAGCGCGTCTTTTCTCTGAATGCCTATTGGGATCTTCTGGCGCAAACGGACAACCTTCATGGAACGATTTACCCGGGAACATGGACTGATATCGGCACCAAACAGTCTCTAATAAAGGCAAATGAGGGTCATGATGTTTGATCCGTCCAAGAAACCTCGCCTGTTCGGAACTCCGCCGGGCGCAGACTTTCCAGCCGAGATCGTTAGACGTTGCCTCGCATTCTACCAAGGCAGGCCGCCGGAAGACCTCGCCCGCGTCCACATCATAGTGAACACCGAACGGATGCGCCGCCGCCTGTTCGAGCTTTTCTCAGACGGCACGCCCCGCTTGCTCCCCCGGATCACACCCGTCACCGCCATTGACCGGCTGATCCCGGGAACACCGTTGCCTGCATCAACGCACAAACTTCACCGTAAGCTTGAGCTTGCGCGTTTGATCAAACCGCTTCTTGAAACTACAGACGCGCCGGCACCGCGCAGCGCGCTTTTCGACCTCGCGGACAGCCTCGCCTCGCTTCTCGACGAGCTACACGGCGAAGGCGTTGCGCCAGAGAAGCTCCTCGGTCTCGAAGTTCAGGACGAATCTCACTACTGGCTTCGCAGCCTCGAATTTCTCCGCATCGTCCAGCGATATATCAATCAGAGCGGTACAGATCAGGCCGACCCGGATGCGCGTTTACGCGCTGCGACCGATGCCCTGATCCAGAAATGGCAAGAAGTACCTCCGACAACGCCGATTCTCCTTGTCGGCTCCACCGGATCGCGCGGAACAACGTTCGATCTGATGAAAGCGGTCGCGCAGCTCCCGCAAGGTGCGGTTGTTCTGCCTGGATATGATGCCGACCTGCCGCAAGATGTCTGGCGAGCTCTAACCGAAACGGACAAATTCGATCTTGAGGATCATCCACAGTATCGCTTCGCCAATCTGGCCAAAGCGCTCAACCTCGATGCCAAGCGCGACATACCCAACTGGTCTGGCACAGCCCCCGATCCGCTCAGGAACAAGCTGGTTTCCCTTTCACTGCGCCCCGCGCCTGTGACGGGTCAATGGCGCACCGAAGGTCCGGCGCTCGGCGATCTGACCGGTGCAGTCTCTGAAATCTCCCTGATCGAGGCCCCGCAACCACGCGAAGAGGCCCTCGCCATCGCCATCGCCATTAGGGAAGCGATCGAAAACGGAGAGGCTGCCGCATTAATCACACCTGACCGAACGCTTGGGCGTCGCGTCGCCGCCGCTTTATCGCGTTGGAATATCATCCCTGACGACAGTGCCGGGCGCCCACTCTCTCTGACACCTCCCGGCCGGTTCCTGCGGCATGTTTTGTCTCTATTACAGGGGGATTCCGCGTCCGAGGATGTGATCGCGTTGCTGAAACACCCCTTGACGCATACCGGCGGTTCCGAACGCGGCCGCCATCTGCTCGCCACGCGCGAGCTTGAGATCTTCCTGCGCAAGACATCTAGCGTTACCGTCTCGCCAGACGTTTTGGACGCTTTCGTGGAAGTTGAGTGCAAACCCGAATTCTCGGATTGGGCCGTATGGCTCAAGGACGTGCTCGCTGGCCTCACGCAACCATTTGATGAAACGTTAGGTGCCGCAATTTCTGCGCACATTTCCCTCGCTGAGCGTATCGCACAAGGCCCAAATGGCATTGGCCCGGGCGAACTCTGGGAGAAAGACGCGGGACGTGAAACGTTAACTGCGATCGAGTCCATCAGAGATCCGCAGATTGCAGCGACCCCCATGCCATTCATCGACTATCGGGCGCTGTTTGAAAGCACACTCGCAGCGGGGGATACACGCATAACCGAGGCGTCGCATCCCGGTGCCGTGATCTGGGGCACGCTTGAAGCTCGCGTTATGGGTGTCGATCTTGCGATTCTAGGTGGGCTGAACGAGGGCGTCTGGCCTTCCAGGCCCGATCCCGATCCATGGCTGTCACGCAAGATGCGCAGGCGAGCGGGTCTTTTATCGCCCGAACGTGAAATAGGACTATCGGCGCACGACTACCAACAAGCCATTGCCGCGCCGCGGGTGATCCTGTCACGCGCGAAGCGCGACAATGA
>JABDPD010000096.1 GCA_013042895.1 Boseongicola sp.
GTCTTGCAGTTTGGCGCCGAGGTCGCGCGGCAAGAAAAGACGCTCGATTTCGAGGACAGTACCGGCGACCGCGTGGCCGCCTATTTCCACACCGGCGGCACGACGGGCATGCCGAAGGTGGCGCAGCACAAATACTCCGGCATGATCTACAATGGCTGGGTTGGCGACACGATCCTGTTCAACGAGCAGGACAGCGTCATGTGCCCGTTGCCCCTGTTCCACGTCTTTGCCGTTCACGTTATCCTGATGGCCGCAGTCATGTCCGGTGCGCATGTGGTCTTTCCCACTCCGCAAGGCTATCGCGGCGAAGGCGTATTCGACAATTTCTGGAAACTGATAGAGCGCTGGGGCACCACGTTCATCATCACGGTTCCGACCGCAATCTCGGCGCTGATGCAGCGCCCTGTCGACGCCGACATTTCGACGGTCAAAACGGCGTTTTCCGGCTCTGCCCCGCTGCCGGTCGAGCTTTACAAGCGCTTTGAAAAGACCGCCGGTGTTGCGGTGATTGAGGGCTATGGCCTGACCGAGGCGACATGCCTTGTGTCCTGCAATCCGATTCACGGCACCCCAAAGATCGGATCGGTCGGCATTCCTTTCCCCTACTCGCGGGTCAAGATCCTGGTTGAGGCGGATGGGTCGGTCACGGAATGTGCAACCGATGAGATTGGTGAAATCTGCGTGTCGAACCCGGGCGTCTTTGCCGGCAACACCTATACAGAAGCCGAAAAGAACCAGAATCTCTTCCACATGGATGGCTTCCTGCGCACCGGAGATCTGGGGCGCGTCGACGAGGATGGTTATCTGTGGATCACCGGTCGCGCCAAGGACCTGATCATCCGCGGCGGCCACAATATCGACCCCGCCGAGATCGAAGATGCGCTTGCCTCGCACGCCGATGTCGCGATGGTGGGTGCAATCGGTCAACCGGATGCACATGCCGGCGAGCTGCCTTGTGCCTATGTCGAGCTGATTGCGGGCGCGTCCACCTCTGTCGAAGAGCTCGTCGAACACGCCAAAAAACACGTCCATGAGCGCGCCGCGCTGCCAAAGCACATAGAAGTCCTTGATGAGTTGCCCAAGACAGCGGTTGGCAAGGTCTTCAAACCCGAACTGCGGCGCCGGGCAATCACCCGCGTCTTCAACGAGGCGCTTTCGGCCGAAGGTCTGAAGGCGGAAGTGGCGTCGGTTCTGGAAGACAAGAAACGCGGCCTCCTGGCGATAATCGACAAATCCACTGACGTCGCAGAAAGCGATGTCGAGCGCATTCTTGGCAACTTCGCCGTCTCGTGGGAGTGGCGCACCTGAAATTAACGCTTTTGCCCTATCACTACCGCCATGCGAACAAATTCGCGCCCCAATTCACTGTAGGATGCTGAGATTGAGGCGTTAGCGTGAGGAGTGAGTGAGATGGTCTTGGGTTTGATTGGACTTGGCATGATGCTTGGAACAGTCGCCGCGACATTGTCCTTGATGTCAGGTGGATCATTGCTTGCAGCTCTTGGCGTCTATGCGTTGAGCGGTATACTTGTCTCCCTTTCCGTAGCATCAGCTGTTGCGGTTCGGGCGAAGCGACAAGACCAAAGAGGAGACTACCCTTACATGGCGATCACACCCGCCGAGTAATGGGCAAAGACAGAATTTAGTTCCCCACTACACACACTTGCGAAGAAACCCGGTGCGCGCCCCGCGCCGGGTTTTTCATTGCGCGGAGCGCGAATTTCTGGAAAAGGCGGATATACTTCCACCTGCGAGACGATTTTTGGTGGGCTGGTGCCGCAGGGGAGGATTGAACTCCCGACCTCACCCTTACCAAGGGTGCGCTCTACCACTGAGCTACTGCGGCCCGGTGGCGCGGAAATAATGGCTATTGCGCAAGGGCGCAAGCGTTATCTGGACGCTGTCTGGCGGCTGAGATAGACAAAGGGCGATGAACAAGAAACCCGGCAAAAGTGGCGCAGATAAACAAGCCACAACGCGCGAAGAGCGGCTGAAACAGGCATTGAAGGCAAACCTGTCTCGGCGAAAGGCGCAGGCGCGCGCCCGGAAGACGGCCGAAAAACGGTAAAAAGGCAGGCAGATGGATTCGATACTTGTGAAAGGCGGAGCAGAGCTTCGCGGAGAGATCCCGATTGCGGGGGCAAAGAACGCGTGCCTGACCTTGATGCCGGCCACAATTCTGTC
>JABDPD010000099.1 GCA_013042895.1 Boseongicola sp.
TCTCGATGGCAATGCCGACAACGATGAAGTTTACGGCCAGGCCGGTAACGACTCCCTTTTCGGCGGTGACGGTAACGACACGCTCGGCGGAGGAACAGGCGATGACTATCTCCGTGGAGGCAGTGGCGACGATGAACTGCGTGGGGGCGCCGATAACGATCTCCTTGAAGGCGCCCAGAACGCTGATTTCCTGCAAGGTGACGGGGGAAACGACACCCTTAAAGGCGGCCCCGGTAAGGATTTCCTGACCGGCAACCTCGGCGAGGACGAGCTTGAAGGCGGTCCCGGGGACGACACTTTGATCGGTCTTGCAGGCAACTACCTTGATGCACCGACCAATGACGCGGATGACACTGATAGTCTTGAAGGATGGGAAGGTGCTGATTTCATCGTCATGGGTGCCGGTGATGACGCGTGGGGCGAGTTCGTCACAACCCGCGCCGATGGTGCTTCGGACACCTTCGTTTCAGGCGTTTGGGCATCAGGCGATCCGCCCACCGTTCACGACTTCGAGCCCTCGGTCGACCAACTCGTCCTCTACTATGATCCGACTATCCTGACTGATCCGGACGTCACCGTGACCACAATAGATATCGGAGGCGACATCACCTATCAGATTGGCCTCGACGGCGATGTTTTGATGCTGATCCAAATGGGAACATCCGGCGGCGCGATCGTCCCCACAGACATCGATCTGCGCACTCCAAGCATTGCTCCCACCATCTGATAGCCACAACAATTGTCTGTACTTTGTGTTTGGCCGGAAAGACTGTGGTAACGCTCCTTTGGCAATCTGCCCTCGATTTGGTTTTAGGGGTGCGGTGTGCAGACGGAAACGTGGATACTCGGCTGGGGGTGTTTTGTCGTCGTTCTTGCGGTCCTGCGCGCAAGGCGTAGACGGCTGGAATGGCGCAATCAACCCGGCTTGACGGTAGTCTCAACGTCTGACCCGTCCCCCAAAAACCCGACGCCGCCAAAACTTACGAAAGCCGAAGTTGCAGCTGCCAAAGACCGGGTTGAGCAAGAGGAAAGCGCATCTCTGCCAGCTGAAACAGACGCAAACACCCTTGCAGAAGCAGACCTCTCCTGCGTTGTTCACATCGTTCCAAATGACGTGTCCGAATACGTGATCACCGATTTCCACGCAAACCTCGATACCTGCAAAATCGACCTCCATAACCCCGACATCGATTTCGTGCATTGGCGCGCGCAAGGCATGGCTGCGATGATGTTCAGAGACGGCGACGAAACCTTGACTGTGTTCTTTCAAGGATCCGACGTCGTGCCGTTCAACGATGTATTCGTGCGCTTTGATCATCCACGAAATGGTCCGCAAGGCTACTTCCTATCGGACCTTCTCGATCCTCGCGAAAGCGAGATTACTCAGGATGAGGCTGCTTTGATGCTGGATGCCACCCGAGATGCGCTTCAAGCCGCAGACGGTTTCGACGAGGCCCCAAAGAAGTTTCACGACTTTGATACAAAGAAGGAGTGTATTGAAGTTTTTGTCCCAGAAGACCGGATCGCTACAACGGCGGTGTCGATCTCTTCGACGCCCGATGGCTCTGACGCCCTCGTCCTTGTCGATGGACGCATTGCAGCGGTACTGATTGGCGCGATCGACGCCGGTCCGCACAACATCAAACTCGTGGCAGGGGATCAAACAGTCGCTGCCTGACCCTGCACCCATGGGATCAGCTCCTGCGCATATCGGACATATAGCGGATGCCGTGGATGCCCGTCCTTGGTTTGCCCAAGGCACAAGAGTGGCGCTTCAAGTCCCGCCAAAAGCTCTACCACTTCATCCGCGCGTTCAAGATGCGCCCCGTGCACGCCCCAGGCACAGAGAATGTCATCACCCCACGTGGCGGCTTCGCGCAGCTGCGCGTCATTGTATACACCGTTTGGTCGCGGCGCTTTCTTCAAAAGCTTTGGCTCCGTCTCGCGCCAAGCAAATATATTGCACACTCGCATCGCCCCATACCCCAAAGCCCGCGCCCTACGCTCGCACCGCTCAACGGTCGGATCATTCGCAAGTTCAGTCGCCTTTGAAGGGTTCAGCATTACAAACACCAACCTCCGGCCATCCGCTTCCCATACCCGCGTCAGTGCATAGCGATATTTGTCACAATCTGAATAAACGGCACTGCTCTCAGTCCCGTCATCCGTATGCGTGCGAACGACCAGACTCACAGTCGAAAAACGCGGCTGGGGGCCAATTCGCCCGACCGGTAAATCCCAACAGCCACAGGCTGTCCCTGAAACGATGCCCAAGCCAGATCGCCAAATTCAGCTTCGCTTGAAATCACTGCGCCCGGATTTCCATTGTTCAAACGCGCCGCGCCTTCAGCCGATACACGGCACTCAGGTAAATCGGCCAATCCAATCTCAAGTGGCAACAAGACCTCATCCAACTCAGGCCTGCGCGCCAGCTCATTAATCCGCTCTAAAGGAACCGCGTCTTCCATCGTAAACGGCCCCGACCAAATGCGACGCAGTCTCAAAACATGCCCATAGCACCCCAAAGCCGCGCCCAGATCCCGTGCGATTGAGCGGACATACCCACCCTTGCCGCACTCCATCTCAAACGTCGCATGGTCTGCGTCAACCCGCTCAGTCATCTCAAGGCGCTCTACAGTCAGGGCGCGCGCTGCGATCTCAACGTCTTCCCCTGCGCGCGCCATTGCATAGGCCCTCTGCCCGTCTATCTTTACCGCCGAAAACTGAGGCGGGACCTGCATGATCTCACCCGTAAATTCAGGTAGCGCAGCCACGATCTCGTCGTCGCTCGGCCGCGCACCCGAGGTCGAGATTACTTCGCCTTCCGCATCATCCGTATTGGTGGCCTCACCAAATTTTACTGTGAATTCATAGGCCTTTTGCGCATCTGTCACGAAAGGCACCGTTTTCGTCACCTCGCCGAGCGCGACTGCCAAAATGCCCGTTGCTTCTGGATCCAGTGTG
>JABDPD010000101.1 GCA_013042895.1 Boseongicola sp.
TTCCGACGCGCTTGACGATCTCTTCCTGCACAAAGAGCATCTTCTCTGCATACCCAAGCAGTATTGTGCCGCTCTTTGTAAGACCGGCCCCTTTTGTCGTGCGCTCGAAAAGGGTGACCCCCAGTTCGGCTTCCAAGGTGCTGATCCGCGTCGAAATGGCTGGTTGAGACAGGCTGAGATGGTCCGAGGCACGGCGAAAACCACCGAGGCGCGCTACCCAATAGAATGTTTTCAACTGATCGAAAGTCATATCTGTGTTCCCAACAAATGCTGCCCAAATGAGCTGGACAGCACTGACACGTGTGGCAAGTTCGCCCTTAGGCACAGGTTTGAGGACCACGAGATGCAATTCAACACCGAATATGACCTGCTCGACATTGAAATAAAGGAATTGATAGTGGCAGGCTGGACGGGGCGCGATGCGGCTGCAGTTCAGCACCACATCGACGAACTCGCCGAAATTGGAGTCGCGCCCCCATCTGAAGTTCCATTATTCTATCGAGTGTCGAAAGCTCTTTTGACGACCGACTCCAGTATAGAAGTCCTTGGCAAAAGGTCCTCCGGTGAGGCCGAGCCGTTGATCATTAAGCATGATGGCAAGCTCTGGTTGGGTCTCGGGTCAGACCATACGGATCGGCAACTTGAGATGACATCAGTCGCAGCATCCAAGCAAATCTGCGCAAAACCATGCGCTCGCGAGGTGTGGAATTTTGCCGAACTAGAAGACCACCTTGATGCGATCACGATCCAGTCTTGGATCAAGGAAAACGGTGTATGGGTGCTCTATCAGGATGGCAATCTCGGACAGATCAGACCACTGAGCTCGCTTCTCGCTGCAACTGAGATGAAAAACGGATCGGCCATGCTGTGCGGAACCTTTGCCGCCCTCGGCGGAGTGCGTCCGGCGCCAGATTTTCGCGCCACAATGACAGACCCACAAAGTGGGGCCGCGATTGAACTTAGTTACGCTGCAAGTTTCCTGCCCGAAGTCAGCTAGGGAACTGATCATGGACATTTTGCTCTCCAGCATGTCATGAAATGAACCATGCCAACAAGCATTTGGAGCGCTCAATAAATCATGTCTGTTTTCTCAGCCAACCTCGGGTTTCTCTGGTCTGAACTCGCGCTTCCAGACGCAATTATCGCCGCGCATGCTGCGGGTTTTGTCGCTGTGGAGTGTCATTGGCCATACGAGACTTCTGTGAAAGATGTTCGACAAGCCTTGGATGAGACCGGCCTTCCGATGCTGGGGTTGAACACATTGCGTGGCGACGTGGCCGGTGGTGAGAACGGGCTATCGGCCCTTCCGGGGCGGGAAGCCGACGCACGCGCGGCGATTGATGAGGCCCTCGAGTATGCCGCTGACATCGGCGCAAAATCCGTCCACGTTATGGCAGGAAACGCAAGTGGCGAACCTGCCCATTCGGCATTCGTTGCCAATCTCACTTATGCCTGCGCAAAAGCTCGTGACATCGGTGTTACAATCTTGATCGAGCCGCTTAACCGGAACGATGCTCCAAACTACTTTCTGCGAACCACCGATCAGGCGGTCGCGATCATGTCTGAGGTGAACGCGGACAATCTAAAGCTGATGTTTGATTGCTACCATGTTGGCCGAAATGAGGGTGACGTCATCACGCGATTCAAGGCACTCAAAGAGCGCGTTGGGCATGTGCAGTTCGCTTCCGTTCCATCGCGAGGAGCGCCTGACCAAGGTGAAATCGATTATGCCTACGTGTTTGCCGAGATTGAGCGAGCCGGATGGACACAGCCACTTGGGGCTGAGTACAAGCCGAGTGGTCCGACAGAACCGACGCTGTCTTGGATGAAGGCATTCGCGTGACGCCATGACGAGAGTTTAATGGTCCTGTGATCAAGGGGCCCAACGAAAGACAGAAATGACGCCTCAGGACGACAAAGAGTTTTTAGCAACGTTGTTTGATGTTGCCGTTGCAGCGGCCGATCCGAAAGTCGCTCTTGCGAGCGCACTGCCTGAAGTCCCGAGGGGTAAGACTGTTGTTGTCGGGGCCGGAAAAGGTGCGGCACAAATGGCGGCAGCATTTGAAGATCTCTGGCCCACACCCGTCGAAGGCGTCGTCGTGACCCGCTATGGATATACGGCTCCAACCAAATCAATTCGCGTGCTGGAAGCATCCCACCCGGTCCCTGACGTTGCGGGTGCGCAAGCGACGGATGCTCTTATTGACGCTGTTTCCGGCCTCGGTGCGGACGATCTAGTGGTTGCTCTCATCTGCGGCGGCGGCTCAGCCCTGTTGCCTGCGCCTCCCCCCGGCATGAGCCTCGCGGACGAGGCGGCTCTTAATGAGTGCCTGCTTGCATCTGGCGCCCCCATTTCGGTGATGAATGCGATCCGCAAACAGATGAGTACGATCAAGGGTGGGCGACTAGCCGCTATGGCGCACCCTGCGCGAGTTGTAAGTCTAGTGGTCTCTGATGTGCCCGGTGACGATCCTGCGCAGGTTGCCTCTGGTCCAACCGTCCCTGATGGAGTTAGCCGGTCTAAGGCGCTGGGCTACATCTCAGCCTATGGGATTTCGCTCCCCGAGCGTGTCCGGGAGTATCTCAACTCCGACGACGGTCACCCGCCGCACCCTGACGACGATGTTTTTCAAGGCAATGAAGTGCGAGTCATTGCTTCTGCTAATTTGTCTCTCGAAGCCGCTGCGCAAGCTGCCAAGTCAGAAGGTATCACACCAGTGATCCTCTCCGATGCCATTGAGGGCGAGGCGCGCGATGTCGGTCAGGTTCATGCTGCAATTGCTTCCGAGGTCCGACTGCGCAACCGTCCTTTCGTCCCACCGGTTGTCATCCTTTCTGGCGGAGAAACCACCGTGACGATACGCGAGCAGGGCGGACGTGGGGGACGAAATACTGAGTTCCTACTGGCCTTTGCGGGCGGCATCGAGGGCCAGGATATCACGGCGCTCGCGGCAGACACGGATGGCATTGATGGGTCCGAAGACAATGCGGGTGCTTTCGCCGACGGCTCCACATGGAGCCGCATTCGTAAAGCGGGTCATGACCCGGCCGCCCTTCTTGGCGAACATGATGCTTGGTGTGCATTTGACAGCACTGGAGACCTTTTCACGCCTGGTCCAACAGGGACTAATGTGAACGATTTCCGGGCCATCCTAATTCGCTAGCGCCCACAAAAGACCAGTCTTGCGTTCAACAAAAATGCGCGGTCTACCTGTCTCGCGAAGTCCATCATAGCAAAGGATAATCCAATGACCGACACTCCCCTAGCACTTGTAACCGGTGGCGCCCAAGGGATTGGATACGCTTCAGCACAAGCTCTTATGGCGGAGGGGTTTCGTGTTATACTCGCTGACATCAAGGCCGATGGCGTTGCAGACGCCGCTTCAGAACTGGGAGCTGTGGCTGGATTGGTTTGCGACATGGGTGATGCGGATCAGGTCCTTGCGATGTTTGATAAAATAGAAGCTGAACACGGGCCTGTTTCGGCCCTCGTGAACAATGCTGGCATCGCCGCTGCGGGGGACTTCCTGGACTACGATCTCGCTACGTTTGATCGAGTGATAGATATCAATCTGCGTGGCGTATTTGTTGCAACACAACGGGCCGGAAAGGCCATGGTCGCGAACGGAATTGAGGGCGCTATCGTCAACATGTCTTCGATCAATGCTCAGGTCGCAATCCCTGCGATCCCAGCTTATTGCGCGTCCAAGGGCGGTGTTATGCAGCTCACGAAAGTTGCTGCTTTGGCACTCGCCCCACACAACATTCGCGTCAACGCCGTTGGGCCCGGATCAATTGACACCGAGATGATGGCAGGGGTGAATGCAAACCCCGAAGCCATGAAGACCGCTATGTCACGCACCCCACTTAAGCGCCCAGGAACAGCCCGAGAGATTGGCGATGTGGTCGCGTTTCTTTGCTCAAAGAAAGCCAGCTATATCACGGGTGAAACGATCTATATAGATGGCGGGAGACTTGGATTAAACTACACCGTTTGATCCGGCACAGTCATTAATTTTGATAGTTTGATGGCTCTTTGAGGCGCGCTCCATTGCGTCAATGACCATGTGAACCTGCAATGCATCACGCACGGAACAAAGCGGTTCCTGCCCGCTTTGAATGCACATAGCAAAGTCCTCAATAGTGGCCTTATGCCAGGCATGCGTGAAAGCCATCGGATCAGCGCCGCCTCCGGTGCCGGCGGCCGCCTCACCGGTCACCGCAACGCGTCCGTTTAAGTAAGAAATCGTAAGAACGCCACTCTCCAGGTGAGCGTGCGCTTTCGTTCCTTGAACTGAGATACTTTCCGGCCGGCCGGGGTAGAAGGCTGTCGTTGCTGTAAGTGTCCCGACCGCGCCGTTTTCGAACTCAAGCAATCCGCCAGCCCAGTCCTCGCCTTCCATTTGATGCAAGGACGTACTGCGTATAACCGATTGGACCGCACGAATGGGTCCGAGAAGCCAAATCGCCAAGTCAAGAGTATGGATGGCCTGACTGATCATCACACCACCTCCGTCCCGAGCGTAAGTTCCGCGTCCTGGTTCGTCATAATACGACTGGTCGCGCCACCAAGGCACCCGGATCTCAGCGGTCTCGACATTACCGAGTGCTCCATCGGAAATGAGCTCCTTAAGCGTGCGCGACGCCTCTCGTGCGCGGTGCTGAAAAAGAACACCGGCCAGAACCCTTTGGCTTGCGAAAATGTCCGCGATCCGTTGGGCAGCCGCGAGTGAGCGCTCGACAGGTTTTTCCATCAAAACCGGAAGTTTAGCCACTGCCAAGGCTTCAACGAATTCCAGTCGCGCATTTGGCGGTGTTGTAAGTATGACGAAATCCAAGTCGGGATCGTTGCAGATAGCTTGCACGTTTTCATAAACACGCGCTTCTCGATCTGGTTGCTCTAGCTGTGCGTCCTCAAGAAAGCTCCGCGCACGCGCTGGATCCCGTCCATGCAAGCCACGCATCGTGACAATACTGCTGTCACTAAGTGCTCGGACGTGTGTTTCCGCCACCATCCCATGCCCGATCAATGCGACTTTCATGGATTCCCCTTCTTCTCGAAAGGCTTACAGTTTTGGAACGCTCCGCCAAGTGAAAATTCTCAACTCTACTGCGTCCATGGGTTGGGGAGGTCAGCTCATTCGAATTTCGCAAGCTTTGTCTGATCTTGAAGGATTGCTCCCAAAAAGCGCCATACCGAGTCGTAGAGACCAAGCGGGCGCGAGCCGCCAAAAGTTACGAGTCAATAGCACTTGCCTCAGCGATAAGAGC
>JABDPD010000102.1 GCA_013042895.1 Boseongicola sp.
ACATTGGGAACAACCATCGCGAAGGCAGAAAGATCGCCATCGCCAAAGGTGCCACGAAATAAAACAACAGGAATTCGATCCGAAGCCGACGCTGCGACAAGCCGGAGCGGTCTTTTGAGGTTTCAACTGCGGTCATCGGTCTCGGCTCGACCCTCGTTTCAGGCGTCTCATAGTGCAGCCGGCGCCGAAGGAAAACCCAAGCGCCGGACCCGACCGAACGAGCCCTTGCGCCCGGCCTCTCAATCCCTATAACCCACGACAATTTGCGTGACCTGGGGGATGGCCGATGCCAAAGAGAACCGACATTCAGTCGATCATGATTATCGGCGCCGGTCCCATTGTCATCGGTCAGGCCTGCGAGTTCGACTATTCGGGGGCTCAAGCCTGCAAAGCCCTGCGCGAGGAAGGCTATCGCGTCATCCTCGTCAATTCGAACCCCGCGACGATTATGACCGACCCGGAACTTGCCGACGCCACCTACATCGAACCCATCACCCCCGAAGTTGTCGCCAAGATCATCGAAAAAGAGCGCCCCGACGCACTCCTGCCCACCATGGGCGGTCAGACCGGCCTCAACACGTCGCTCGCCCTCGAAGAAATGGGCGTCCTTGAGAAATTCAACGTCGAGATGATCGGCGCCACCCGCGACGCCATCGAAATGGCCGAAGACCGCAAGCTGTTCCGCGAAGCGATGGACCGCATCGGCTTAGAGAACCCCAAAGCCACTATCATCGCCGCGCCCAAGAAAGAAAACGGCCGCTACGACATCCCCAAGGGCCTTGAAGAAGCCATGGCCGCCATCGACTACGTCGGCCTGCCCGCCATCATCCGCCCCGCCTTCACCCTTGGTGGCACAGGCGGCGGCATTGCTTACAACCGCGACGATTACTTCGAGATCTGCCGTCGTGGATTGGAGGCCTCTCCCGTCGCGCAAATCCTCATCGACGAGTCCCTCCTCGGTTGGAAAGAATACGAAATGGAAGTCGTCCGCGACCGCGCCGACAACGCCATCATCGTCTGTTCGATTGAAAACGTGGACCCCATGGGCGTTCACACCGGCGACTCGATCACCGTCGCCCCGGCCCTGACGCTCACCGACAAAGAATACCAGATGATGCGCTCCGCTAGCATCGCCGTGTTGCGCGAGATCGGCGTCGAAACCGGCGGTTCCAATGTCCAGTGGGCCGTGAACCCCGCCGATGGCCGCATGGTCGTCATCGAAATGAACCCCCGCGTTTCGCGCTCCTCTGCGCTGGCCTCTAAAGCGACTGGCTTCCCCATCGCCAAAATCGCCGCGAAACTCGCCATCGGCTACACGCTCGACGAACTCGACAACGACATCACCAAAGTCACACCGGCCTCGTTCGAACCGACAATCGACTATGTCGTCACAAAAATCCCGCGCTTCGCGTTTGAGAAATTCCCCGGCTCGGAGCCAAACCTCACGACGGCGATGAAATCCGTCGGCGAGGCCATGGCCATCGGCCGCACTTTCCATGAGTCGATGCAAAAGGCGCTCGCGTCCCTCGAAACCGGCCTCACTGGATTCGACGACATCGAAATTCCAGGTGCGCCCGACCGCGCCGCCATCACCGCTGCCCTCTCAAAGCAAACACCGGACCGTCTCCGTGTCATAGCCCAAGCCATGCGCGAAGGCCTGACCAACGACGACATTCAGGCCGTCACCTCGTTCGATCCATGGTTCCTCGACCGCATTCGCGAGATCATCGACGCCGAAGCCCAAGTCAAAAAAGATGGCCTGCCCGTCACCGAACATGGGCTTCGCGCCCTCAAGATGCTCGGCTTCACCGACGCGCGCCTTGCAAAACTCACAGGCCGCACCGAGACCAATGTCCGCAAGGCCCGCCACAACCTTGGCGTCAACGCAGTCTTCAAACGCATCGACACTTGCGCCGCCGAATTTGAGGCGCAAACGCCATACATGTATTCGACCTACGAAGCCCCGGTCATGGGCGACGTCGAATGCGAAGCCCGCCCCTCGGACGCCAAAAAAGTCGTCATCCTCGGAGGTGGCCCGAACCGCATCGGCCAAGGGATCGAATTCGATTACTGCTGCTGCCACGCCTGTTTCGCCCTCTCCGATCAGGGCTATGAAACCATCATGGTCAACTGCAACCCCGAGACCGTCTCCACCGACTACGACACCTCCGACCGCCTCTATTTCGAACCACTTACGTTCGAGCACGTCATGGAGATCCTGCGCGTCGAACAAGACAACGGCACCCTTCACGGCGTCATTGTCCAATTCGGTGGCCAGACCCCGCTGAAGCTCGCCAACGCCTTGAACGACGCCGGTATCCCTATCCTTGGAACAACTCCTGACGCCATCGACCTTGCCGAAGATCGTGAGCGTTTCCAAGATCTTGTGAACCGTCTCGGCCTCAAGCAACCCAACAACGCTATCGCCTCAACTGATGAAGAAGCGATGAAGGCCGCTGAGGAAATCGGCTATCCGCTGGTGATCCGCCCTTCTTACGTCCTCGGCGGTCGGGCCATGGAAATCGTGCGCGACACGCCTCAACTTGAACGCTACATCCGCGACGCGGTCGTCGTATCCGGCGACAGCCCGGTCCTTCTTGACAGCTACCTCGGAGGCGCGGTCGAAGTCGACGTCGACGCGCTGGCGGACGGGACCGACGTCCACGTCTCCGGCATCATGCAGCACATCGAAGAAGCCGGCGTCCACTCCGGCGACAGTGCCTGCTCACTCCCACCGCACACGCTTTCCGATGACGTTGTTCGGCGTCTCACCGAACAAACGGTGGCACTCGCAAAAGAGCTTCAAGTCGTTGGCCTGATGAACGTCCAATTCGCGATAAAGAACGACGAGATTTACCTGATCGAGGTAAACCCCCGCGCCTCGCGCACCGTGCCCTTCGTCGCCAAGGCCGTGGACAGCGCCATCGCCTCCATCGCCGCACGCCTCATGGCCGGCGAAAAGCTCGCCGATTTCCCCGTTGCCGAACCGCACCAGCCGGTCAGCGACGACGTCGCCATTCCAATCGGCGACCCGATGCGCCTTGCTGATTTCCGCACTCCATGGTTTTCGGTTAAAGAAGCTGTCCTCCCCTTCGCCCGTTTCCCTGGCGTCGACACGTTGCTAGGTCCCGAGATGCGCTCGACTGGCGAAGTTATGGGCTGGGACCGTTCCTTTGCTCGCGCCTTCTTAAAGTCGCAGCTTGGCGCCGGCGTCGATTTGCCAACCTCCGGCACGGTATTCTTCTCAATCAAAGACGATGACAAAACCGAGCAACTCGTCGAGACCGCCAAGATGCTCCACGAGCTTGGCCTTGCTATCCTCGCCACCCGCGGCACTGCCAGTTTCCTCACAGAAAACGGCATTCCCTCCGACACGGTCAACAAGGCCTACGAGGGCGGGCGCACTATCGTCGACGTCATGAAGGACGGCGAGATTGCACTGGTCATGAACACCACCGAAGGCGCGCAGGCCGTCGAGGATTCCCGGTCGATGCGCAACGTCGCTCTGATGGACAAAATCCCCTACTACACCACGGCCGCCGCCGCCCACGCCGCCGCTCTGGCCATGGTCGCGCGTCGTGACGGTGAGATCGAAGTGCGGAGTTTGCAGGGGGCGTAAACCTCCGTTCAACACCCCCCGGTGTCGTCAGGCAGATCAGCTTTCAGCTCAATCAGGGTGCGAAGCACATCGAGATCGTCGCTTTTCCTGACCCGAATGCAGCCCTTGCCGACATTCAGATCTGAAGTCAGCTCGCCATCCGGATCGAGCCTCGCGACGTCACCAAGATAGAGCCCGACAAATGCCCTTTGCGCGTTGAGGTGGCAAAACACCGAACCGTCGCGTTCAAATCCAAGCATGCCATACGCGATTCCTTCGCTCAGTTCCGGAACCGTATCCTGAATGATCGCGCGGATTGCGAGCAGGCGCTCCTTTCGCCAATCCTCGTCTAGTTCGGACAAATATGCTTGCGGAGTCTCAGCGGTGTATTTCACCATTGCGGCTGCCTTTTTGATGTGAGCGCTTCACCCGCTCAATCGCGGTCGGGAAATGGACACGATGCTAACACAGTTTAACAAACTCTGCCGCCCGTTGCCGAATTTCCCAATGCAACGCACGGTCGCACCGACACAATACCGACGTGATACCGACGTTGTACCGACGTCAGCTTTCTGAGCGATTTCAGCGCATTAACGATTTCCACGAAGGACACTGGAATTCAGGTGCTTCAAAGAGCGACCCAGCGTCACGCTTGCCCTCAAGCGCTTGTTACCGCTACGTAAATCCAAATGCAGGAAGGGGTTCCCATGCACACGCCAATCATCACTGGCAGCGGTATTTTCACGCCCGCGAACGTCATTACCAACGAAGAATTGGTGACATGCTTCAACGCTTACGTAGATCGCTTCAATAATGCCCACCAAGAGGAGATTATCAAAGGAGAAGTCGCCGCTAAGACCCATTCCAACGCCGATTTCATCCGCGAAGCCAGCGGCATCGAACAGCGTTATGTGATTGATAAAGAAGGTATTCTTGACCCAACTCGAATGACGCCGCGTCTCGATTCGCGTCCCGACGATGCCCCTTCCCTGATGGCTGAAATGGGCGTTGACGCCATCACAAAAGCGCTTGCTCAAGCCGGTCGCGAACCTGCTGAAGTTGACCTGATCTTATGTGCCGCTTCCAATCACGAGCGCGCGTACCCCGCGATTGCCGTTGAAATTCAACAGCTTCTGGGCGCAAAGGGTTTCGCCTATGACATGAACGTCGCGTGTTCGTCCGCAACATTCGGTCTTCAATCCGCCGCTGATATGGTCCGCTCCGGCTCGGTCAAATGCGCCGTTGTCGTTAGCCCGGAGATTTGTTCCGCCCACCTCGAATGGCGCGACCGCGACTGCCATTTCATTTTTGGAGACGTCGCAACCGCAATGATAATCGAGCGTGAAGCCGACGGCATGGCGGGCTTTCGCGTGCTCTCAACCCGGTGCGCGACCAAATTCTCGAATAATATACGCAACAATAACGGCTATTTGCGCAGAGCTCACGATCAGATGGAAGATCGCCGCGACATGCAGTTCATGCAGGAAGGACGAAAGGTTTTCAAAGAAGTGCTGCCCATGGTTTCGCGTCACATCGGCTCTCATCTCCAAGCCGAATCCCTCGGCCCCGATGATCTGAAGCGCCTCTGGCTGCACCAGGCAAACAAGACGATGAACGACTATATTGGCAAGAAAGTCCTTGGCCGCACACCAGAACCGGGCGAGCAGCCGAACATTCTTCAGGACTATGCTAACACGTCGTCGGCAGGTTCAATCATCGCCTTTTCTAAGTATTCCAACGACATGGCGCCTGGAGATACTGGTTTGCTATGCTCGTTCGGTGCGGGGTATTCAGTCGGTTCTGCTGTCCTTCAACGCGTGTGAGCAGAGCGCAACGCGCCGATCAGTTCTCGTTAACGATTTTGAGGTAAACAGTGTCTCAACGGCTCTTGTTCACCCGTCCCACCCGCGCTACGCCATTTCAATGGCAAAACTCTATTTCAACTACTCCACGATGAACGCGGGCAAATCGACGCTGCTGCTGCAGGCGTCGTATAACTACCGCGAACGCGGAATGCAGACCTATCTTTTGACCGCGCAAATCGATGGTCGTGCTGGCGACTCCTTGATTGGAAGCCGCATCGGCATCAGCGCCAAGGCCGACACCTATAACCCAACGTCCGATCTGTTCGAGATGTTGCGCAAACGGCAGAAAAACGGCCCAGTCGCCTGCGTCTTTATCGACGAAGCGCAGTTTTTGACGAAGGAACAAGTCTGGCAGCTGGCTCGTGCTGTCGATGACCTCAAATTGCCGGTCATGTGTTATGGTCTGCGCGTCGACTTTCGCGGCGAACTTTTTCCGGGCTCCGCCGCCCTTCTGGCTCTTGCCGACGAGATGCGCGAAGCGCGTACGATTTGCTTTTGCGGCAAGAAAGCCACCATGGTCGTCCGGCAGGACGAAGACGGCAACGCGCTGGCTGACGGGGATCAGGTGCAAATCGGTGGCAACGAGACTTACGTCTCCCTATGCCGCAAGCATTGGCGCGAGGCGATTGGCGAGCGTCCAGTCAGCGCCTAGCCCAATGTATTTGGCGCCGTCTCGCCGTTGATCCAAGCGTTCAGGTTCGCGACCGCCATTAGCCCCATATCCACCCGCACCTCAAGCGCTGCGGTTCCAAGATGTGGAAATAATGTAACGTTCTCAAGGTCTTTTAGCGCATCTGGCACAATCGGTTCGCGTTCATAGACGTCGAGACCCGCTCCCGCGATCTGACCGGTCTGCAGGGCTGAAACCAACGCCGCCTCGTCCACCACGTCCCCGCGTGCAATGTTCACCAAAACGGCATGCGGCTGCATTTCACCGAGCAATTCCGCATTCATGATATGGTGCGTCTCAGGCGTCGCTGGCACCGCCAAAACCACGACATCTGCCGCTGCGCAGACCTCACCCAGAGTCCCAAGTTGCCGCGCAGGAACACCGAAATCCGCGACTTTAGAGCGGTTAAAAAATACCACATCCATGTCAAATCCCAGCCCAGCGCGTTTCGCGATCGCTTTGCCGATCCGACCCATCCCAATGATGCCAATCGTCTTACCCGTTACATGCATGCCCAAGAGCTGTGTCGGATGCCAACCCTCCCACGTGCCTGCGCGCACCGCGCGTTCGCCTTCGCCGGCGCGTCTGCACGTCATCAGCATGAGCGTCATCGCGATGTCCGCTGTGGCATCTGTCACCGCACCGGGCGTGTTGGTGACAACCATGCCCGCTTCATGGGCCGCTGAGACGTTAATGTGGTTATACCCAACACCAAAATTTGCGAGGATTTTACATTTGAGGTCAGTGGCTTCCGCAATTACATTTGCCGACAATGGATCTCCCAATGTGGGCAAAACGGCGTCGTAACGACGAAGCGCATCCGCCATCTCGTCGTCCTTCAAAGGCAACGTCTCCTGCCTTACATCCACGTCAAAGCGCGGGTCGACAGAATCCAAAACCGGCTGTGGCAAGGGCCGTGTGATCAAGAGTTTGGGCATCAGTACATTCTCGCGCCAACCGGCACGTCCTTATCGGGTTTCAGCAGCACAACTTCGCCATCCTCGTCCGGCACGCCAAGCACCAACACCTCAGACATGAACTTGCCAATCTGGCGTGGTTCGAAGTTAACAACCGCCAAGACCTTCCGTCCGGCAAGTTTGTCGACATCATAGTGCTTCACTATCTGAGCCGAACTTTTCCGCTCGCCAATCTCAGGGCCGAAATCAAGGAACAATTTGATCGCGGGTTTGCGAGCCTCAGGGAACTCTTCCGCTCTCAGGATTTCCCCAACACGGATATCGACTTTTAGGAAATCGTCGAATTCAAGCGTCATGCCCCAAGTTCCCGGCTGCGGGCCGTCGCCGCCGCGACCGCACGCTGCATCAAAGCGGGGAAGCCGTTTTCGGGGTCCATGAGCACCTCCAACGCAGCTTGTGTTGTCCCATTGGGGCTTGTGACATTGACACGAAGCTGGCTTGCGCCTTCGCTTGATTGCGCCGCAAGCGCACCGGCGCCTGCAACCGTCGCAACAGCCAGTTCCGTCGCCATCTGACGAGGCAAGCCCTGCGCCACGCCGGCCTCAGTGAGCGTTTCGATCATATGAAAAACATAAGCTGGCCCAGAACCGGAAACGCCTGTTACTGCGTCGATCTGATCCTCGCTTTCGAGGGCCACCGTCTTGCCCACAGCGGACAAAAGAGAGCGCGATAGCTCCAACTGACCCTGATTTGCATGGGCGTTGCCACAATAAGCTGTGATGCCCTGACCAATGGCCGCTGGTGTGTTTGGCATGGCGCGCACGATCGGGGTCTGATCCCCGAACACGGCTTCAAATGCCGAGATCTTCGTGCCTGCCGCAATGGACAGAAAAACAGTATCTCCTTTTCCAAAGCCCTGTATCGCTGGCAACGCCTCACCCATCATCTGAGGTTTCACAGCAACGATAACAATCGAGGGATGAGCAGGCAGATCAGCATTCACATGCACACCGCGCGCTGCAACCCACTCTGGAGCGTTCGGGTCGATCACATGAACCGTACCTGCCGGAAGCCCCTGTGACAGCCAGCCTTCAAGCATCGCGCCACCCATCTTACCGCATCCAAGAAGAACCATCCCCCGCTGCGGGATATCGCCAAAGTTCATGTCATATCTCCCCTTTCGCAATGAATACGGCAAAGTTTCCGTAGGGGACAACCGCGTTTCAAACGGCTCGGTACGGACTATTCAGATTTCTTAAGACATAATCGGGCAGACTATCCCTATGCCGCCTACGTTAAAACCGGGCCGCGCTGGCGACCCGGTCTCTTTGCTTGGTCCACAGGCCAGGGGGAGTGACCGATTTACGCGTGGCGCCAAGCAGCCTTAACAATTTTTCTCAAGCTGTTCCGTAGGCTTCGGCGATAGCCATATTCATTGCTTCTGCGGGGGTCTCGTCGCCCCAAGCCACAAGCTGGAAGGCAGGATAAAAACGCTCAGCAGACAATACAGCCGCCCGGATCATCGTGTCAATTTGCTCAGGCCCCGCCATCTGGCCCCCGGCAAGGACCAGCCCATAGCGCCAAACCATAAGTTTTTGCGTAGCCCAGTATGAAAACGCTCCGGCCCAGCACATGTCGTTGGTGGCGTTCAAGGTTTCATAAAGAGCGCCCATTTTTTCCTTGGGTGGGTCCATGTCAAAGGTGCAGATCAGCCGCAATGTTTCGTCATGGGCCGACCAAGCAAGAGTGATGGAATAGGTCCGCCACTGCCCTTCGACCGCCATCGCGATCTGGTCATCGGCAACGCGGTCGAAGTCCCATTCGTGGTGTTCGGCCAAATGTTCGACGATGTCGATTGGATGGAGTTCGTCTGTGGAAAAGTACTGCTCGGAAAGTGACATTCGCGGCCTCATCTGCTCTGGCTGCGTGGCATCTTCCGGCCACCACAGCTTGGTGCCTGCTCAAGGTCCGGTGGATTTTTCCTCCGCCCTTACGAGATATGGTGTGCTTAAAGCCGGAATCTGTAAAGGTCTAATTTGGAAATTAGCGGTGGATAAGCTGCAATGCAGAAAGATTTCTGGGGATAAACCACTGCACAAAAGAAAACGGGCGACACTTCTGCCCCCCGCTCATGATCATTTGGCCGCTCAAAGGCTAAGTCGCCTCAGGACTTGTCGCCAGCCTCAAGCGCATCAAGACGCGCCTTAAGTGCGTCGTTCTCTTCGCGCGCCTTCTGAGCCATCGCCCGCACCGCATCAAATTCCTCGCGAGTGACAAAATCGCGATCCGCAAGCCACCGATCCACAAGGCCCTTCATGGCCGTTTCGGCTTCGTCTTTCGCCCCTTGAGCCACGCCCATGGCGTTCGTCATCAGTTGCGATAAATCGTCTACAATCTTGTTACGCGGCTGCATGGCCCCTCCGGGAATTGTCGTCTCAACTCTATATGGGGAACGCATCTGTGATCGCAAGGTTGACGTCCCCTGCTCGCGCTGCCACTTCGTAAAAGTCATGTTGCTCGCAATCCCTTTTCCAGACCTTTCCCCGACCCTGATCGAGATCCCACTCGGCCCGCTGACTTTGCCGATCCGCTGGTACGCGCTGGCCTATATCGCCGGGATCATATTCGGCGTCTGGTTGGCAGGACGCGCTTTGGCGCGCCCGGCAATTTGGCAAAACGAAACACCTGCAATGACAAAGGAACGACTCGAAGACTTCACGACTTGGCTTATCATCGGTATCATTCTCGGCGGTCGGCTTGGGTACGTCCTGTTTTACGAACCCGCTTACTTCCTTGAGAACCCTGGAGATATTCTGCGTGTATGGACCGGTGGCATGGCCTTCCACGGAGGATTCCTCGGCGTATTAGTCGTCGGGCTCATCTTCGCTTGGAAGCATCGGATATCCATCTCCAAGCTCGCCGATCTCGCCGCCCTTTGCGCGCCGCCTGGCATCATGTTCGGGCGGGTCGCCAACTTCGTCAATGCCGAGCTCTGGGGCCGCCCGACAGACGCACCTTGGGGCGTGATCTTCCCCGGCGCACGCGCTCAGGACTGTCCCGGCGTTGAAGGCGCCTGCGCGCGTCATCCGTCTCAGCTTTATGAGG
>JABDPD010000105.1 GCA_013042895.1 Boseongicola sp.
CCATTGGCGCGTGCAGCCGAGGTCAAAACGAACGCGCCGCGGATCGATGGCGTCTTACTCGATCTGATCATCGACTATTTGACTTATGTTTTTATACCTGCCTTCGCCTTATTCACATCTGGTCTCTTGCCGGGATGGACAGGATGGTTCGCGATTATTGTCATCACCTTTACATCGGCGCTCTATTTCGCAGACACCCGAATGAAGACCGCAGACTACTCATTCTCAGGTTTCCCGGGGTGTTGGAACATGGTGGTCTTGGTGTTGTTCGCAGTGCAGCCGAATTTCTGGGTGAGTATTGGCATCGTGACATTGCTGGCCGTCGCAATGTTTGTTCCGGTGAAGTTCGTGCACCCCGTTCGCACAGAACGGTGGCGCATGATCACTCTGCCGATGGCCCTAGGCTGGACTTTTTTCGCAGGTTGGGCGGCATGGGTGTCGTTTGACCCCAACAGCTGGGCGCTGTGGGGGCTGGTGGTTACGTCGCTTTGGCTGACCTTTGCAGGTGTTACCCAGCAAGTTCTCTTTGGCGAGAAACTGTAGACGCTGCTATTTCCGACGCGTTGCAGGATGCAAAGATGCTGCAAGGATATGGTCGGCTCCGTGGATCACATGACTCGCCTCGCCGACGATCTTCGGGTCGGGCGCCTCTGCGATTGAGAGGTCCTTGTCTGGGTAATCGAACTGGGACAGGAAATGCCTCATGCAGTTCAAGCGCGCGCGCTTCTTGTCGTCGGATTTGACGACGGTCCAAGGGGCGTCGGCGGTGTCGGTGTAAAAGAACATCGCCTCCTTTGCTTCCGTGTAGTCGTCCCATTTGTCCAAGCTTGCGCGGTCTACCGGCGACAACTTCCAACGTTTGAGCGGATCTGTCTCGCGTGCTTTGAAGCGGCGGTGCTGTTCACCTTGCGTTACCGAGAACCAATACTTGATCAGCTTGATACCACTGCGGGTCAGCATGCGTTCAAGCTCGGGAGTCTCCCGCATAAATTCGAGGTATTCGCCGGGCTCACAAAAGCCCATCACACGCTCGACACCGGCGCGGTTGTACCAGGAGCGGTCATAGAGAACGATCTCTCCATTCGTTGGTAAATGTTTGATATACCGCTGATAATACCATTGGCCCCGCTCTTCATCGGTCGGCTTGTTCAATGCAACCACGCGCGCGGCGCGGGGGTTCAGGTGTTCTGTAAAGCGCTTGATAGTGCCACCCTTTCCAGCTGCATCGCGACCTTCAAACAGCATGACGACCTTCTGACCGGTCTCCTGAATCCAGAGCTGAACTTTAAGTAATTCGGCCTGCAAAGCGGCTTTCTCAGCCTCATAGGTTGAGCGGCTGAGCTTCTCCGAATATGGATACTTGCCGGTTTCAAAGGCGAGGATTGCGCTGTTTCCAGCCTTTGATTCCGCGTCGGCTCCGTCGATGTCGGTCATTGTGTGGTTCCCCTGCTAATTGACGTCCGACCGATTTTCGCATGGTTTGCGGTGGCACGCGCTGATGCAGGTCAAAAAAAAGGGCGCCCGCGAACGGACGCCCTGACAACCAAGACCGAGGGGACGTGCCCTAGCTGTCGTCCAAGGTCAAAGCAACGAAGCGCGGATCCCCGTCACGGCGCACCAAAAGCACCAGAGACTTTCGCCCGGCTTCTTTGGCCGCTTCGACACGATCATTGAGATCAGCGATGCTAGCAACTGATTCTTGTGCCGCTTCCGTGATGATGTCGCCGACACGAAGGCCTTTCTCGAACGCTTCGCTGTCTTCGATGACATCGGCGACTACAAGACCTTCAGCCTCTTCGGACAGTCCAAGTTGCTGACGCAATTCGTCAGTCATGTTCGAGACTGTGAGGCCGAGAAGTTCTGTTGTCATAGGCTCTTCATCACGATTGATCGAAGCGGGCACGGCTGTTTCAGCATCTTCACGGCGACCGAGGGTGACACGAAGAGTTTCGGTTTCACCATCGCGGAAGACGAGAACGCGGACTTCGGCACCAACGGCAGTGTTCGCTACTTGCTGAACGAGACCGCGAGTGTCTTCGACCTCGACACCGTCAAAGCTGAGGATTACATCACCGGATTCCATGCCTGCGTCCATCGCCGGGCCTTCGGGAACGTCCGTCACCAAAGCGCCACGCGCCTCTTCGAGGCCAAGGCCTTCTGCGAGATCGTCCGTCACGTCTTGAATGCGCACACCCAGCCAGCCGCGACGCGTTTCGCCGAACTCTTCAAGTTGCTGAATGACGTTCTCAGCCACACGGCTCGACATCGCAAAGCCGATGCCAATGGAGCCACCATTTGGGCTGAGGATCGCCGTGTTCACACCGATCACTTCGCCTTCCATATTGAACAGCGGACCACCCGAGTTGCCCCGGTTAATGGCGGCGTCTGTCTGGATGTAGTCGTCGTAAGTGCCGGAAAGTGCACGGCCACGGGCTGACACGATACCTGCGGATACGGAAAAGCCTTGTCCGAGGGGGTTACCCATCGCCATGACCCAATCGCCGACCCGAGACACTTCGCTGTCGCCCCACGAGACGAACTCCAGAGGCTCGCCGCTTTCGACCTTCAAGAGTGCAAGGTCGGTATTTGGATCTGTGCCGATAATCTCGGCTTCAAGTTCAAACCCCTCAAAGAACTCGATCAGGATTTCGTCGGCACCTTGAATGACGTGGTTATTGGTGACGATGTAGCCGTCCTCCGAAATCACAAAACCTGACCCAAGTGCCTGACTGCGGCGAGGCGTTTGACCGTTTGGACCGTTGCGTTCCACGAAGTCATCGAAGAACTCTTCAAACGGTGAACCTTCAGGGACAATCGGTCCACGGTTGGTGCTGGTCGCCACCGTAGTGGATGTGGTGATGTTCACGACCGATGGGCTCACCTGTTCAGCGAGATCGGCAAATGTGGATGGGCGTGACTGAGCTGCTGCCGCGATCGATTGCGCAATTAGCAAAGCAGTCGCCAGCGTTGTCAGCCAGAATGCACGTAGCATTGTGGCCGATGGCGTTTGTGTTTGTGCTGCAGAGATCTGCATGTGGAGGTCCTCCAATATTCTGCTCGGGGCGCCGGATGCCTGGCACCTTACGCTTCGTATGATCAAGATAGGTTATGAAATGCGCAAGCCAACCTTCGCTCGCGATTCTTCACCTGCATGTGAGAGCAGCGTGGGGTAGTTTAGCCCAAATTGGGCGGTGTTGCGCCGGGGGACGCACAGATGTGCCCCGGCGCAACGGGTATTTTGGTTCAGAGGATCGACTGGCCGGTCGCGGCCCAGTCCTTCAGGAACTGGTCCAAACCCTTATCCGTCAGTGGGTGAAGCGCCATCTTCTTGATGACATCCGGCGGGGCTGTTGCAACATCGGCGCCGATTTTGGCAGCGTCGCTCATGTGGTTGGCGGAGCGAATTGATGCGGCAAGGATTTGGGTCTCGAAGCCGTAGTTGTCGTAAATCTCACGGATGTCAGCGATGAGGTCCATGCCGTCCAGGTTCAGATCGTCGAGGCGCCCGATGAAAGGCGAAATGAATGTCGCGCCTGCTTTGGCGGCAAGAAGGGCTTGGTTTGCCGAGAAGCAAAGTGTGACGTTAACCATGTGGCCTTCGCTGGTCAGTGTCTTGCAAGCGCGAAGACCGGCCCAGGTCAGTGGCACCTTGATCGCGATATTGTCGCCAAGCTTTGCAACCTCGTGACCCTCCGCCATCATGCCTTCGTAATCGGTCGCGACCGTTTCGGCACTGACGGGGCCGTCAGTCATTTTGGCGATCTGGGCGATCACCTCTTTGATATCGCGTCCTGATTTGTGGATCAGCGATGGGTTTGTTGTGACGCCGTCGACCATTCCGAACTCGATCAGCTCGGCAATGGCATCGGTGTCGGCGGTATCAACGAAGAATTTCATCGGTTAGCCCCTCTGGCACTTAGGTTCGGTTTCGTGGCACTGATAGCGGATCGGACGCGGGGGCTGAACCCCCAAACCCTCACTCCAGTCGATAAACCGAGGCCAGGCGTGATTGAGCACTACCATGAAGGCGAGTTGATCTCGGTGCTGACGGCGCAACCGATTGACCGGGCTTTGGACTACAAGGCGCCGGACGGTGGGTGCATGAAAGGGGCTTTTGTGGAAGTACCCTTGGGGCCAAGAAAAGTGCTCGGGATCGTCTGGGGTCGGGGCGAAGGTGGGTACGAGCTTGCTAAAGTGAGGTCGGTCATACAGGTGCTGGATGCGGTGCCTATGCGAAATGAGATGCGCACGTTTCTGGAGCGAGCAGGTGCCTATACGCTAACGCCGATGTCAGCGATGGTGCGGCTTGCGACGCGTTCTCCGGGGCTTGGGGACCCGCCGTCGATGCGCACGATCTACAGGGGAGGAACAGGTGAGCCGGATCGATGGACGGACGCGCGCCGCCGGGTCGTGGAGACGCTGGATAGCTATGGTAGTCTGGCGTTTACGCTGAAGGAATTGGCCGAGATGGCGGGTGTTTCACCTAGTGTTATCAAAGGGTTGGTGAAGCAGGGCGTGGTGGCTGAGGAAGCCAGCCCGCGGGATGTGGCTTATCCTCGCCTTGATCCTGGGGAGAGTCCCTATGAACTGACTGAGGAGCAATCGGCGGCGGCTGAGACGCTGAAATCGGGTGTTACTGGGCGGAAATATGGGACGACGTTGCTAAAGGGCGTGACGGGTTCGGGGAAGACGGAAGTTTATCTCGAGGCAGTCGGTGCATGTTTGGCGGCGGGGCGGCAGGCGTTGGTTTTGTTGCCGGAAATTGCGTTGACGGCTGAGTTTCTCACACGCGTTGATGCACGATTTGGAGCGCGGCCCGCGGAGTGGCATTCGGGTGTCACGATGACTGAGCGTCGCCGGGCATGGCGCATGGTTGGCGAAGGTGGTGCGCAACTGGTTGTTGGCGCGCGGTCGGCGCTATTTTTGCCGTTTCAGGACCTTGGCTTGATCGTTGTCGATGAGGAGCACGACACATCTTACAAACAAGAAGACGGGGTTTTGTATAATGCGCGCGATATGGCAGTTTTGCGGGCGTCGATTAATGGGGCGCAGGTAGTTTTGGCGTCGGCGACTCCCTCACTGGAAAGCTGGGCGAATGCTGAGGCCGGTAAGTATAATCGCGTAACGTTAACATCTCGTTTCGGCTCCGCAGCGATGCCGGAAATGCGTGCGATTGATATGCGAGATGCGGCGCTGCCGAGTGACCGCTGGATCTCGCAAGCACTTGTAGATGAGGTGAAAAAGCGAACCGAGGCGGGAGAGCAGTCGTTACTGTTCCTCAATCGCCGGGGATACGCTCCGGTGACAATTTGCCGGGCCTGCGGACATCAGATCGGATGCGATCATTGCGATGCGCGGATGGTGGAGCACCGGTTCTTGAAGCGGCTCGTGTGCCATCAGTGTGGCGAGTCAAAGCCTCTGCCTGAGGCTTGTCCGTCTTGCGAGGCTGAGGGTCGGATGGCGCCAGTAGGACCGGGCGTGGAGCGGTTGGCCGAAGAGGTAGAGGCGCTGTTTCCCGAGGCGCGAACCTCGGTCTTGTCATCGGATGTTTTTGGGTCGGCGCGGGCATTGAAGGCCGAGATCGAGCGGATCGCGGAGGGTGATGCCGACATCATTATTGGTACTCAGATCGTCGCAAAAGGTCATAACTTTCCGCATCTTACGCTTGTAGGGGTCATTGATGCGGACCTTGGCTTGCAGGGTTCTGATTTGCGGGCAGCGGAGCGGACTTTTCAGTTGATGCGTCAGGTTGCGGGGCGGGCTGGTCGGGCGGAAAAGGCGGGCGTGGCTTTGCTGCAGACATATCAGCCGGCGCACCCGGTGATTAGAGCGATCCTCAGCGGGGATGAGGAAGAGTTCTGGAAGGCGGAAGCGCGCGAGCGGCAAGCGGTCGGGGTGCCGCCGTTCGGGAGGATGGCGGGTATAGTTTTGTCCAGTCCAGATGTTCAGGAAGTTTTTGATATTGGGCGCGTTTTGGCGACGCGACGGGAGCCGCTGGCGCGAATTGGGGCGCAGGTTTTTGGCCCAGCTGCGGCGCCGATTGCGCGGATACGGGGACGGCATCGGGTACGGTTGTTGGTGAAAGCGGACAAGGCGGTTCCGCTTCAAGAGGCCCTCGCGGCTTGGGTCAATCAGGTGAAATTGCCCAACAATTTAAGACTGTCGATCGATATTGATCCGCAAACCTTCTATTAGCGAACGCACCCTGCGTTCGGTGGGGTGAGTCGCGGTGCGAAATCAGCTTGATCGGTTAACCTTCTGAGGAAATCGCGCGTTTTTGGCGATGTCTGTATCGCGTCGGTATCACGTCGGTATCACGTCGGTGCGACCGTGCTGACCATATCATGGTTAATGCAACGCGC
>JABDPD010000107.1 GCA_013042895.1 Boseongicola sp.
TGCGTGAGCCGATTGAGGCCTTGGAAGCAGTCGAGCCGCCCGAACCCAAGGTCGAAGCGCCAACCCTCATCGAGGTCGAGCCGCCAGTTCCGGACGATGACACCCCCCGGCGAATGCGCGTACTTGCGGCGGAAGACAACAAAACCAATCGGTTTGTTCTCGAAAAAATGCTTAAGAGCTTAGATATCGACCTGGTGTTTGCAGAGAACGGCATCGAAGCAATTGAAGCCTTTGAAGCCGCGCGCCCGGACGTCTTCTTCACCGATATTTCGATGCCAAAGATGGACGGCAAAGAGGCGACGCGTCGGATCAGGGCGCTCGAGGCCGAACAAGGCTCCGAGCCTTGCCCTATCATCGCAATCACCGCTCATGCGATGGAAGGTGATCAGGAGGAGATCCTGGCTGCGGGGATTGATCATTGCCTAACCAAGCCTCTGAAAAAGCAGAAACTTATCGACCATATCTTAACCGCGCAGCCCCTAGACGCGCGACCCTGCTTGCCGATGGATGATGACGAAGCCCCGGACACGACCAAGGCGATCAAAGTGTCAGGCTAAAGGTCTCAAGCCACCTTCTTGGCAGCCGCCTCGTCGCGGTGGAAGACCAGTGTTGAGGCGTCTCCAAGGCTTGGCTGGAAGCGATAGCCGCCAAGATCGAAATCGCGCAACCCATCGACCGAGGTCACCCGGTTTTCCAAGATAAACCGCGCCATCGCCCCGCGGGCTTTCTTGGCAAAGAAGCTCACGATTTTGGGCGTGCCGGCTTTGACTTCGTAGAACTGCGGCGTGATCACCTGCGGTTTCAGTGCTTTCAGATCAACCGCGCCGAAGTATTCCTGACTGGCGCAATTCACCAAGAACTCGGTCCCTATCGCTTCTGCGTCGGCGTTCAAAGAGCTAGAAATCGTGTTACCCCAAAAGTCATAGAGCGATGTCCCACGACGCGTCTTCAGACGGCTTCCCATCTCGAGGCGATAGGGTTGGATCGCGTCGAGGGGGCGTAGAACTCCGTATAGACCGGATAGAATTCGCAGGTGAGCCTGCGCGCGCTCCAAAGCCTCAGGATCCAGAGTCGCTGCTTCCAGACCCTGATAGGTGTCCCCCGCAAATGCGAAGACGGCGGGGCGCGTCAGATCAGGTTCAGGTGCGTCCTGAAACGCCCGGAAGCGGTCGCGGTTCAACCGCGCCAGATCGTCCGACAACCCCATCAGCGCCTTCAGTTTTCCAAGCGTCAACTGCCGCGCATGACCTGCGAGCCGCGCCGCTTCGGGTTGGAAATCCGGGGAGGTGGCCGTTACGGTCTGGTCGGACCAATCAAGGCGTTTGGCGGGGGAAATGACGGTCAACATGGGCGCGGCTCCTCTTTCACCAGAGGTAGCGCGCGCACGCCGGTTGGAAAAGAGGGACGGCGCGAAAATCCCGCGATTAACGGGGCAGCGAGGGCAAAAACATATCTTGCAATACGCACCCTGCGACCCACCAGTCCGGGCGTTCGGCGTAAAGCTCCCTTGCCGCAACCTTGGCGTCGGTCTCATTGTCGAAAAGCGCGAAACATGTGGCCCCGGAACCGGACATGCGAGCAAGGCCGAGATTGGGCAGATCGCCAAGACGCGCAAGAACCTCGCCGATCACCGGAGCATTCTCAATGGCCGGGGCCTCAAGATCGTTGCGTTGAGTTTTCAGCCATTCGATCATAGCGGCCGCATTCTCGAAGTCCGGCAAGCTCTCCGGCATCGCCATGTTTGACTTCGAGGCCAGCCTTTTGAACACTTCGGGTGTTGAAACGGGCACGCGGGGGTTCACCAGAACGGCAAAGAGCGGCGGCAGAGAGTGGAAGGTGATCTTTTCGCCAATGCCTCGTGCGCGCAACGGTCGGGACGCCACACACATGGGCACATCCGCGCCCAGTGTCGACAAGGCGTGCACCTGGGTTTCGAGCATGATGTCCGGCATCTGGAACTGCGTGTCGGCCTGGGTATCCCCATCCTCGCCCAGCATCAGCATGCCGCGCCATGCAGCAGCGGCATCCGCAGACCCGCCTCCGATCCCCGACGATGACGGTAGGTTCTTCGTCAGTGTTATTGCCGCCTCGCGCCCGGCTCCGGCAAAATGCGCGGCCTTAAGAGCAAGGTTGTCCATGTCCGCAGGCACACCTTCGGCTTCGGGGCCTTCGACGGTCAGCGAGAACACCCCCGCCTCGGTCAAGTAAAGCTGATCGCCCACCGTGGCGAAGGTCACAAGACTGTCGAGAAGATGATAGCCGTCGTCGCGCTGGCCGGTAATGTGGAGCGTCAGGTTGATCTTCGCAGGTGCAAAAACCCTAACCGTCTTCATTCGCGACCTTCAGAGGGGGCGCGCCTTCTTCATCAAGGACAACGTCCAGACCGACCTCAAGTTTGCGACGCACGCGCTCGGCATCGACGTCGTTTGGATCGGTGTCCTCGGTGATGAATGACAGGGCACGGTGCCACTGAAACTCGGCCTCGCGAGCGCGGCCTACGGCCCAGTAAACGTCGCCGAGGTGGTCGTTCACAATGGGATCAACCGGGAGCAATTCCACCGCTCGCTCCATATGCTCAACAGCTTCTTCGTAACGACCCAAACGGTAGAGGCCCCAGCCAAGACTATCGACGATATACCCGGAATCGGGGCGTTGCTCGACGGCACGCTCAATCAGGTCGAGCGCTTCGCCAAGGTTCTCGTTCATCTCAAGGAAGGAATAGCCAAGATAGTTCAGCACCTGAGGTTGCTCGGGTCGCAACTCCAAAGCAGCGCGAAAATCGGCTTCGGCGTCGTCCCAGAGATCGAGCCGCTCATGGGATATGCCTCGTGCAAAATAGACGATCCAATGTTGCTCCTGCGGCGTCTCGATTAACTCAAGCGCACGACCATAAGGGGTGAGCGAGGCCTCGAAATTCTCAACCTGACGGAAGGCATCGCCGAGGGCAATCTGAACTGAAGGCAACTCGCCATGACTTTCGGAAAGCTGCTGAAGAACCTCAATCGCCGCGTCAGATTGGCCTGAACGGCGAAGCGCCGCGGCGCGGCCCATTTCAGCCGAATGATAGAATGGCGAGGCCTCTGGAACCATGTCGTAGACTTCGGTTGCGAGGTCATATTGCTCCAACCCTTCGAGGATTTCAGCCGTCGCCAGCAACGCGTCCAGATGATCGGGACGAACTGCAAGCGCCATGCGCGTGTAAAGCAGCGTATATGCGTCCTGCGCTTCACCACGCAGCGCGCCGCCGATGGAATGGTAAATCTCGGCAACCCCGTCAGCCGCGGTTCGCACAGTATCGAAAGGCAGAGTTTCGCCCGCCTCCAATGTCTCATTCATGGCAACAAGCTGTGGGTTTGAGGTCGAACCGAAAGATGCGTCCAATAACTCAAGCGCCTCGTCCGAGCGTTCGAGCTGGCTCAAAACCTGCGCATAGGCAATGACACCACGCGTCGTGAGACGGATCGTGCTTCCGCCCTCGCCCCCAAGAATCGTCGCAGCACCTTCAAAATCGCCAACAGACGCAAGCGCCAGTGCCTTGTGGTAAAGACCAAAGGCTTCGACTCCGGAATTGCCTGAAACCGCATCAAACCCGGCAAGTGCTTCGCTCATCCGGCCCGCGCCAAGTTCAGCCCAAGCGTTGAGCAAGCCGTCAAACAAAGGCCCAATGGTCATGCCGGCCTCAAGATCAGCCAGAAGCTCATCCCAGTTCCCGCGAACCGCCGCGTCTCCTGCAAGCGCAAGTGAGGCAAGCTGACTGGTCACGCCGAGTTCGGTCAAACGCCGCGCCAGCGGAGCCGCTCGTTCAAGGTCGCCAAGCCCGATATAAGCTGTCAGCGCGCTTTCGATCAGAACTGGATTGCGGCTGTCGCGAACAAGCGCACGGCTGAATTGCCTGGCAGCCTCGTCGTAGTCGTTTGCAATCATCGCAGAACGCGCCGCGAGATAACTCCCGGATGCAGGTTCGGCCAGTGCTGGCGATGCGGCCGCAACAGCTGCGGCCAAAGTAATCGTGCGGAGAAACGGCATCAGGCCATCCTTGTTGTCGCTGTCAGGCGAAAACGTAGTCGCCGCTTGGGGCCGTGGCAATGAGGGGCGGCACTTTGACCGCCCATCATGACGAAGGTGTTACATATTGGGATAATTCGGTCCGTCACCGCCCTGAGGCGTGGTCCAGACGATATTCTGGCTTGGATCCTTGATATCGCAGGTCTTGCAGTGGACGCAGTTCTGGAAATTGATGACGAATTGCTCATCGACAACCTCGTAAACACCCGCAGGGCAATAACGCTGCGCCGGTTCGGCGTATTTCGGCAAGTTGACGGAAACCGGAACACTGGCGTCCTTAAGTTTCAAGTGCGCAGGCTGGCTTTCCTCGTGGTTCGTCATAGAGAAACTGACGTTCGTCAGACGGTCAAAGCTGAGTTTGCCATCTGGCTTCGGATAGTCGATCGGCTCGAAATCCGCCGCTAAACCTGTGCTTTCCGCGTCGTTCTTGCCATGACTTACAGTGCCCAAAAGCGAGAACCCAAGCGTGTTGGTCCACATATCAAACCCACCCAGTGTCAACGAGGCCATCAGCCCGCGCTTTGACCACAAGGGTTTAACATTGCGAACTTTTTTCAGGTCCTGTCCAATAGGTCCTGTCTTCAGCTCGTCACTGTAGTCTTCCAGCGTATCACCTGAACGACCATCTTTGATCGCGGCCCAGGCATGCTCCGCGGCTGCCTTGCCTGAAAGCATCGCGTTGTGATTGCCTTTAATCCGCGGGACGTTCACGAGGCCCACCGAACACCCAAGCAAGGCGCCTCCCGGAAACGCTGCCTTCGGCATCGACTGATAACCACCCTCGGTAATTGCCCTTGCGCCGTAAGCGACCCGTTTGCCGCCTTCCAAGAGCTTGGCGACCATCGGGTGATGCTTAAAGCGCTGGAATTCCATGTAAGGGAAAAGATGCGGATTTTTGTAGTTCAGATGAACGACGAAACCGACATAAACCTGATTGTTCTCAAGGTGATAGATAAACGACCCGCCGCCCGCGTTCTTGCCCAGAGGCCAGCCCATCGTGTGCGTGACCGAGCCCTCTTTGTGCTTGTCTGGGTCAATTTCCCATATTTCCTTCATGCCCAGGCCGTACTTCTGCGGCTCGGAATCGGCATCAAGGCTGTACTTTTCGATCACCTGTTTGGAGAGCGAGCCACGCACGCCTTCGCCAAGGAAGACGTACTTTCCGTGAAGCTCCATCCCCGGCTCATAAGCGTCCGAAGGAGTGCCGTCCGCGTTCAAACCGAACTCACCCGCGATCACACCTTTGACTTCACCGTTCTCACCGTAAATCACCTCGGAACAAGCCATGCCGGGGAAAATCTCGACCCCCATTTCCTCTGCCTGCTCTGCCATCCAACGACAGACATTGCCCATCGAGACGATGTAGTTGCCATGGTTGTTCATCAACGGCGGCATCGGCGCGTTAGGGATCCGGATCTGCCCCGCCTCGCCAAGCATGTAGAATTTGTCCTCGCGCACCGGCACATTCAGCGGCGCGCCCTTTTCTTTCCAGTTCGGGATAAGCGCATCAAGGCCGGCAGGATCAAGCACCGCACCCGACAGAATATGCGCGCCTACTTCCGAGCCCTTTTCCAGCACGACCACGTCAAGGTCGGCGTCCAGTTGCTTTAGACGGATCGCAGCGGACAGTCCCGCAGGCCCCGCGCCTACGATGACGACGTCATACTCCATGCTTTCGCGTTCGATCTCGGACATGGTGGTGTTCCCTATGGCGTTTGTTTTGCTGCGCGGGATTTAGTCGTGGAACGCGGTCCGGGTCAATTGCGACGACACGTATCAGGCGGGTTTTTCCGCCGCGTCGTGGGCTGTTTCCAACCGCCTCGACCAAATTGCAGCAGCAAGGGCCACACTCGCAATGATCAGCATCAGCCCGATCAAAACCTGTGGCTCGGCCCAACGCGCAATCATGATCCCGGCGAGCATCGTCAAAACCGCTCCAACCGCTGACATCAAAGCCGACTGAAGGCCTGCCGCCGTCCCAGATACACCGTCGCGCACCGACATAACGCCCGCGTTCGCATTCGGCAGTGTCAATCCATTGCCAATTCCGACGAAAACGGTGCTGCCAAAAAACACATACGGCGAAACCCAGCCCAAAGTCAGCGCGGTAAACCCGAAAAGCAATCCGCTGAATGCAGTGATCCGCCCTGCCAGCATCATCGTCGTCAGATGATACCTCGGCCCGATCCGTCCTGACAAAAACGAACCGAGCATAAAGCCCACCGTGATGCTGCCAATAAAGAACCCGGTTTCCGCACTGGTCACCCCGAAAGCGGTCTCAGCCACCAGTGGAACGCCGGTAAGGAACGTGAAAAAGGCACCCACCGAAAATGCGCTGCAAATGGCAAAGGCCCAAAATCGCCGCTCGCTAATGAGGGTCGTGACTTTCTGCAAGCTGCTTGAGGTTTGAGCTTTGCTCTTGTCCAGCGTTTCTCCCAGATCGAACCACGACAGAGCGAAAATGCCGACACCAGCGACCGCGTAGAACCAAAACACCGCGCGCCATCCAAAGGCAGTGTCGATAATTCCCCCGATCACGGGCCCAAGCATGGGCGCAAGAGCCATCGCCATCGCGATATAGGCCAGAATGCGCGCAGATTCCTTCGGACTGGAGGTGTCGCGAACAACAGCCATCGCCACCGTGCCGCACGCGACCATGACGGCCTGTAGCATTCGAAACAGCAGGAACATCCAGACATGGTCCGCCAGCGAACAGGCAATCGACGACGCCACAAACAGAGCCGTCGCGCCAAGTACTACCGGGCGACGCCCGATGCGATCTGACAACGGTCCAGCGATCAGCACAACGCCCGCCGACAATGCCAGATACCCGGCCACCGCGACGCTCACCAAGGCATAGTCCGCCTGCAAATCCCGCGCGATACTGCTGAGCGCTGGCAGGATCATATTCAGCGTCAGCACCGAAAGCCCTGTGAGGGCGATCAGCGTGGCGCGATGGGGTGGAGATGTGGCCGTCTTCATATTCCGCCGTCGGGTTCGCACGACCCGAATAAGCGAAGGGCGCGTCTTGATGGTTTCCGGTCCGATCTCAATGGGAAATGCCTCTTGCTAAAGTACCGGCAAGGCCCCGCATATTCAGACCAATCGCCCTTGACTCTGACCGCTCTGAAAGACTTTAACAACCCGGTTGCCGCCGCATTTGGCGAAAGGAAATCCGTTGGAAAAGATACCGCTGACACGTGCGGGCCATGTCGCCCTAAACGATGAATTGAAGAAGCTGAAGTCTGTAGAACGCCCGGCCGTGATCCGTGCGATTGCAGAAGCGCGCGAGCACGGAGACCTCAGCGAGAACGCCGAGTACCACGCTGCCCGCGAAAAACAGAGCTTTATCGAGGGCCGCGTAAAGGAATTAGAAGGTATCTTGTCACTGGCCGATGTCATTGACACATCTAAGCTGTCCGGCGCGATCAAATTCGGCGCGGTTGTCCAGATTGTCGACGAGGACACCGACGAAGAGAAAACCTACCAGATTGTCGGAGAGCCTGAAGCGGATATCGAAAGCGGCAAGCTGAACATCAAATCACCCCTTGCGCGTGCATTGATCGGCAAGGAAGAAGGCGACAGCGTCGAAGTACGCACGCCCGGCGGTGAAAAAGCCTACGAGATTTTGTCCATTAAATTTAGCTGACCGAAAGGGCCGATACGCCCCATGTCTGAAAGCTCTGAACGCAAAGCCCCGGTGGATCTTGGGATCTATAGCCGCGTTGCGACCGATACCTCGTTGGACCCGGCCGATAAGATTGCACTGATCGTCTCGGGCATCTGGGTCGTGCTCTGCGTCGTGTTTCTGGCGATTGTGGGCATTGGTGGCTCAGAAAACCTTGGCAGCTTACGGTTTCTCATCGTGGTGCTTGCGGTTTTGCTTCCCGTCGCACTGATCTGGATCGGTGCGATTGCGGTGAAGTCAGCGCGGATCATGCGCGAAGAAAGCGACCGGCTTCAGGCATCAATGGACGCCATGCGCCAGATCTATATCACCCAAGCCCAGATGGCCGCGACGACCATGGGCCCCAATGTCGAACGCAAGATCGACGAGATCGTCAAAGGTCAAAAACGTGCTGAAAGTGCGTTGGCTGAATTCGCAACGACACGGCCAATCTCGGTTCCTGAGCCCTCGCCCGAGCGCCCGGCGGTGGCTCCGATGGCCCCTGCTCCAGCCGCTCCCGGCGTGGACGCGCAACCCGATCTCGCACTGGGAACACCAGCTGAGATCTACGGCACACCCGTCTCAACGGTGGACTTCATCACCGCGATGAACTTCCCAGAAACAGCCGACGACCGCGCTGGCTTCAATGCCCTGCGTCGCGCCCTCGCGGACCGCCGTGCCGCCGTGCTGATACAGGCCAGCCAAGACGTTCTGACGCTGCTCAGCCAGGACGGTATCTATATGGATGACCTGACACCAGATCGCTCGAAGGTTGAAATCTGGCGTCGCTTTGCAGCCGGTGAACGTGGACGCACAGTCTCCGGGCTTGGCGGCGTGCGGGATCGCTCATCGCTGGCCCTCAGTGCTGCCCGCATGCGTCAGGACTCAATCTTCCGCGACGCCTCGCATCACTTCCTGCGTACGTTTGACAAGACCCTTGCAAGCATCGCCGATCGCCTGAGCGACGAGGAACTCTCGGCTCTCACGGAAACCCGTACCGCACGCGCTTTCATGCTTTTGGGCCGCGTGGCAGGCATCTTCGACTAACCGGAAGTTCAGGCGAAGAACGCGTCGTCCTCTGCGTGACAACAGCTTCCGCAACCACATCCATGCCCGTGATCGTGGTCCGGGTGGTCGACGAAATTTCCGAAATCGTCCACATAGACCTCGTGTGACATGTCCTCGACGATTGGTAAGAGGTCTGTCAGAAGAACTTCATCCGCGACGGGCGTGTCGTCCACGCTCTCCGGATCGTTTTCCCCTGAGCGAGAAACTCCACCGAACGCCAGACCAACTGCCGCACCTCCTGCTCCGAACAGGACGGCCGCAATCGCGCCCAAAAGAGCGACAATAATACCAGCGGCACCACCGCCACCGCCGCCGTCATCGGAGGGCAACGGAGCTGCTTCTGGTGCTCCGGGTGGATCGTCCGGACCGTCATCAATCGGCTCTTCCGGTGTCTCCGGCACTACCGGCTCCTCAGGAGGAGGGGGTGGAGGTGGAGGGGGTGGATCGTCAGGCGGCGGCACTGGATCAGGATTAGAGATGCCGTCGCCAGTTCCATATAGATACTGCGCGCCAGCGATATCTCCGGACTGCAAGTCATCCACCGCAATTGAAGAATTCATGATCTGCTTGGGATCGGAGCCGCTGCTGTTGTAGTGGTTCAGACCAATCGCATGACCAATCTCGTGCAAGGCCACGGCATAAAAGTCGATCCCGCCACCGCCGGTCGGTGCCCAAATTTCCTGATCATCGAACGTAATCGTCGAGCTTCTGATCTCGGACCCGCCGTTCCACGAGGCCCGGCCAACCGTGCCAAAACGCGAGCCATCACCATAGCCCATAACCACGTCAATCTCCGCATCACCGCTGCCAATATAGGTGAAGTCGAGGCCCGAGATCGCTTCCCAGGCATCAAACGAGTCCTGAAGAGCGGTGTGAAAATCGTCGAAAGAGTAGTCATCGTTGAACTGAAGGCTGGAATCGAGGTTCGAGGACCACGTGATTTCGCCACTCTCTGTGCCAAACTCCGTGTCGCCCCACTTTTGGTCGCGCGCATTATAGTACATCTCTGCCTCAAACCTTCATCAGATCTCTTCGGATCCTGTATTAACCCTCTGTTAGGCGAGACAGTTGGGCCAAACAACGGCACAAATGTGGCGAAGGCGAAAACCAGCGACCCCCAAAGGGAAACAGGCGGTTTTCCGCATGAAAAAGGCGCATCCCAGAGGATACGCCTAATTTTCTACCGAGATTTCGGTTTGACTTAGTCGTTGCCAGTGGCCGAAACGACGTCAACCGAAACACCGGGGCCCATGGTCGAAGTCAGCGAGACCTTCTTCATGTATGTGCCCTTGGCACCCGCAGGTTTGGCTTTCGAGACCGCGTCAACAAAAGCACGGATGTTCTCAACCAGCTTGGCTTCGTCGAACGACGTTTTGCCAACACCAGCATGCACAACACCGGCTTTCTCGGCCTTGAAGGTGACCTGACCGCCCTTGGCAGCTTCGACAGCTTCCGCCACGTCCATAGTCACCGTACCAACCTTAGGGTTTGGCATCAGGTTGCGTGGGCCGAGCACTTTTCCGAGACGTCCAACGATTGGCATCATGTCAGGTGTCGCGATGCAACGATCAAACTCGATCGTGCCGCCCTGAACGATTTCCATCAGGTCTTCTGCTCCAACGATGTCCGCACCAGCCTTCTGAGCTTCTTCAGCCTTCGGGCCACGTGCGAACACAGCAACGCGAACCGATTTACCAGTGCCGTTTGGCAGGTTAACCGAGCCACGAACCATCTGGTCAGCGTGGCGCGGATCTACACCGAGGTTCATTGCGATCTCGACCGTCTGGTCGAACTTTGTCTTTGCATTGCCTTTGATCAGCGCAACAGCTTCTTCAACTGTCACGTTGTCTTTACCAGCGAACGCTTCTTTGGCGGCGCGTGCGCGCTTTCCAAGTTTTGCCATCGTCTTACCCTTTCACCTCGATACCCATCGACTTGGCAGAGCCAAGGATGATTTTCATCGCAGCGTCGATATCGTTTGCATTGAGATCAGTCATCTTTGCTTCTGCAATCTCCCGCAGCTGCTTGGTGGTGACCGAACCGACAGTCTCACGGCTTGGGGTTTTCGCACCCGACTTCAGCTTGGCCGCTTTCTTGAGGTAATAAGACGCAGGTGGCGTCTTGATTTCCATCGAGAACGACTTGTCCTGATAGTAGGTGATGATGGTCGGGCAAGGGGCGCCTTGCTCCATGTCCTGCGTCTTGGCGTTGAAGCCTTTGCAGAACTCCATGATGTTGATTCCGCGCTGACCCAACGCCGGTC
>JABDPD010000109.1 GCA_013042895.1 Boseongicola sp.
GTCCTGGCGGCCCGACCTCTGGAGCACTCCGCTTCACCCGACCGGCCTGACAAATATCTCACCCGGAACACGGATCACCTCCGACACCGCCCTTTTTCACGATTGCGATCACCGCGAGATCACCTTCCGCCAGACCTGTCTGCCGGATGCCTCCGCCCACGGTTTTGAAACCAAGCTTGAGGTTCTGAGTTTCTCCGGCAGCTACCTCAGCCTTGCGATTGACCTGCCAGAAGACGCAATCGACGGCCTCACACGCGACCACATCGTCGGGCTGGCGTTCACCCTGAACAGGTAAAGCCCAGCTGAAGTCTACGCCCGCCTAAACCTGCAACACGGCCCCAACACGGACCATGTTGTCGCAAAGATTGACCCAAAGGCGCGTTCTGTCGAATTTGATCTCGCCGCCACTCGCCTTGACGAAACTCGTCTCTCGCGAGGTTGGCTCGACATTATCTTCGAAGCCCCGGCAATGAACCGTATCACGCTCGGCGCCGTCTCTCTCCACCGCCAACCAAGGGCAGATATCTGATGGCCATGTCCGAGATCACCCTTACGCGCATGCGCCTTGCAGGCGGGGTCTGGGAAGGCCTTCTCGCAACAGCCCAAGGTGTCAAACCTCGCCTTACCCTGCGCCACCGCGACGATCATATCGGCGAACCCGAAGTCACCGCCGCTACGCCTTCAGGCCAGTGGCTGGTCCGCTTCCGCTTGCCGCTTGATCGGATCACCGACGGCGTCCAGACCTTCGTTGTCGAAAATGCTGAAACCGGCGACGCGCTGGCTCATGAGACCATCATCGCTGGCGAAGCTCTCAACGAGGACCTCCACGCCGAAGTCGACCTCTTGAGAGCCGAACTTGATATGCTGAAACGCGCCTTCCGCCGCCACTGCGCCGAAACCTGAGGCACCTCACCCTTTTCAAATACCAATCGCGTTACGCGCTAGCGCGGCGCATAAAGAGAATTATTCCCCACGCGGAAACCGCTGACTCTCTTCCAGCACGTTCAAATCCATATGATTGCGCATGTACCGCTCAGACGCTTTCCTCAGCGGCTGGAAATCCCAAGGATAATACCCGCCCTTGCGAAGCGCATCATAGACAACCAAGCGTCGTGCCTGACTGGCCCGAACTTCGCGATCAAACTGCTCCAAATCCCAGAGTGCATCGGCTTCGGTCCGAAACCGCTCCAACACATCCGCAAAGCCAGGATCTCCTGCCAGATTCACCCTCTCATGTGGGTCGGCCGAAAGGTGAAATAACTGTTCAGGATCAACAGGACAGCGTACATACTTAAAGTCACCTTCCCGAAGAGCCACAATAGGTGCAATCGTCGCTTCTGCAGCATACTCAATCGGCACCGGACCGCTACGCGCCGCTCCTCGCGCGATAGGCAACAAGCTCTCCCCATCGGTCCAGTCCACGATTCCGGCAAGATCCACGCCCGCCAAGTCCGCGAGCGTCGGCCCCACATCCAACGTCGACACCGGCGCCTCAACCAACCCCGGTTCCAAACCGGCTATGGAGACCATCAACGGCACACGGGATGAACCCTCAAACATACTCATCTTGAACCAAAGACCGCGCTCGCCCAGCATGTCACCGTGATCCGAAACAAAAATTAAAACTGCCTCTTGGCGAGTGTCACTTAGCACCTTCAAAATCGACCCGATTTTGGCATCCAGATACGAGATATTCGCAAAATACCCACGCCGTGCCCGCCGGACGTTTTCTTCCGTAATGTCGAAGTTGCGCCAGTCGTTCGCATCGAAAATCCGCTGTGAATGAGGGTCGTGATCCTCATAGTCCAACGCCGCCACCTCAGGCAGCAGATGCTCGCAATCTTCGTACAAGTCCCAATACTTCCGCCGCGCCACATATGGATCATGCGGATGGGTAAAACTCACCGTCAGACACCAAGGCCGCGCGTCACCGCCCCTCGCCAGATCGTAAAGCTTGGCTTCCGCCAAATGCGCGACTTCGTCGTCATACTCCATCTGGTTGGTAATCTCGGCGACCCCCGCCCCCGTCACAGAACCCATATTGTGATACCACCAGTCAATCCGCTCACCTGGCTTTCGATAATCCGGAGTCCACCCAAAATCTGCAGGATAGATATCCGTTGTGAGCCGCTCTTCAAAACCATGCAACTGATCGGGGCCCACAAAATGCATCTTCCCAGAAAGCGTGGTGCTGTAGCCTGCTCCGCGTAAATGATGCGCGAATGTCGGAATATCAGCTCGGAACTCGGCTGCATTGTCGTAAATGCCCGTCTCCGAAGGCAGCATAGACGACATAAACCCACCTCTCCCCGGCGCACAAAGTGGCGAGGCTGTATAAGTGTTGGCAAATCGCACGGAACGGGCAGCCAGCGCTTTCAAATTCGGCGCATGCAAAAACTCGGCAGGCCCGTCCGGAAAGAATGTCCCCGCCAGTTGATCGACCATCACGATCAGAATGTTTGGTTGCGCCATGTCAGATACTCCTCACCGCATGCGCGGTGACAGCATCCTATTGGGGGGGATCGGTCAATCCCGAAATGCCGCTGATCTTACAGACGACGCACCTTTGGCAACGCCTGCTTCTCGCCCTCGCCAGACTCTGCCTCATCGGCGGCAGTCGCCTCACTCTGAGGTAAAACCACGAAATAGTTGCCCCTAAAATAGATCGACCCGGGTTCGGAATAGGTCACAATGTCTTCGGTCCATTCTTCCGAAAACAACAGATTGAACGCAGACGGCATCGAATGAACCATATTGTGCATCGTGCCAATCATGATCGCGATGCCCACAACCAAAGCGGCCTTCACCGGATTATCGCTCAACCCATCGAGACTAAACATACTGCCCCGCTCCGCCCGGTTCGCATCCCGCATCGACAGTCCAACAGCTGCATAGATCATCACACCAGCTACTGCTGCAATGCCCGCATCAATCATCATCGTAATATCAGGAGCGTCCCCTGCCAGCGTCCCGCCAAGCAAGTGAAAACGCACAAAACGGGCAAAAAACACTGCAAACATTCCAAGAAACGCCATACCGACCAAGGTCGCCGGATAGCGGATATTCGCCTTCCAATCGGGCAAGACATCCACTTTCGGACGCGCCGCCTCAATCGGAGCACGCCGCTCTTGCATACGGTTCAATCGGTCCTGAAATCCGCTGTCCGGAGTACCTGATCCTGGTCCGCTCATATCAAATCGCCCTTAGAAAGCTCTGGTCAGCCCCTCAGTGGCCTTCGAAAATGGCAAAAAGATGGGCAAAGCTAGGTTTCCCCGCGCCTCGGCGACGCCTTGCCTAAACCACAGCGCGCTCAGCGCGCCGCTTCAGCATCGTCTCGCGGATGGTGATAAAAGTCACCGAACTCATAATGATCAAACCGCCAAGGATCACCCAGCCATCGACTGGCTCACCAAAGACCCAAAGCCCCAAGAGCGTCGCCCAGACCAGCTGCAAATAGCTGACAGGCTGCGTCACCGTCACCGGAGCTGCCGCAAATGCCAGTGTCATCGTGTAGTGCCCTGCCGTCGCCAGTATGGCGACCAAAGCCATCCAGCCAATCTCGGCCATCGTCGGTGTCTGCCAAACTGCGATTGCAAATGGCGCCAGCCCGATCGTGCAGAATATCGACAGCATCCCGACGATAACCGCAGGCGAAATCTTCCCCGTAAACTGCTTTGCCATCAAATAGCTTATCGCAAACAGAACGGCTGTCCCCAGCATCGCAAAATGACCCTGATTTAACTCACGAAACCCGGGCCGCAGAATGATCAGCGCGCCCACAAAGGCCAGCCCAATCGCCAGTATCCGCCGGATCGCCAGCCGTTCGCCAAGAAACAACGCCGCGCCAAAAGTGATATAAATCGGTGCCATGTAATTCATTGCTGTCACCTCGGCCACAGTGATCCGTGTCATTGCAAAAAACCAAAGGATCACCCCGATCGAATGCGCCAAACCCCGCCAGCCAAACATGATCACCTGATGCCGCGTCAGATTTGCGGCGCGGATTGGTTTGATCAGCGGCGCCAGAAATGCTAGCCCGATCACATAGCGCAAAAAGGCCGACTGCGCCGCAGGCAAATCCTGCGCACCATGTTTCACGGTCGCTGTCACTCCGACGAAAAACAGCCCCGTCACAAGCATCCATAAGATGCCCACGCCGGGTCGGTTCGCTGTTGGTAAAGGAGGGACGTCCATCCCCACCTTATGCGCCTCTCAGTTCACTCTCTCAAGGCATGATCAGATATGCCGCCAACACCCACATCAAAATCCCGACGCTCAAATCCAATAGCCGCCATGCACCAGGGCGCGCAAAAACCGGCTGTAACGCTCGCGCACCGTAGCCAAGACTTGTGAAGAAGAGCGTCGATGCAACAACCGCCCCCGCCCCAAAGACCCATCGCGCCTCGCCAAACTGCGCGGCAACCGAGCCCAAAAGCACAACCGTATCCAGATAAACATGAGGGTTTAGCCATGTCAGCGCCAAGACGGTCGCAACCACCCCATTTGCCCCTTGCGCGCCAGTCTTGCCTGCCTCAAGCGCTTCATGCGTACTTGCGGCCCGCCAAAACGCGAGCGCCCCATAGGCCAGCAAGAACGCAGCCCCGCCCCAGCGCAGCACCAATTCAAAGACCGGTGCCGCCTCGCTCAGAGCCCCAAAGCCCGCAACCCCCGCAAGGATCAAAGTCGCGTCCGAAATCACGCAGACCAGCACCACGACCCCCACATGCTCGCCACGAATACCCTGACGCAGTACAAAGGCGTTTTGCGCGCCAATCGCCAAAATCAGTGAAAAACCCAATCCGAAGCCCGAAAAAAACGCTGTCATTGCTCTTCATCCACCGATTGTCTTCAACGCCATTGACCACGCACTCAAGCATCATGCAAATTAAAGAAAGTCATATCACATAAGAAAAACTAATGTTTGAACACCCTCAACTGGCCGCCCTCTCCGCAATCCTGCGCACCGGAAGCTTTGAAGCCGCAGCCGATCAACTCGCCGTCACGCAGTCGGCCATCTCCCAACGTATCCGCGCACTGGAAGACCGTATTGGCGCACCTGTCCTGAAACGGACTACTCCCGTTGAGGCCACGCACACCGGCAAACGCCTCGCTGCACACGCCGATGCTCTCGCCCGTCTTGAAGCAGACCTTTCAAACGATCTCGGGCATGACCACACTCTCGACCTCAGCCTCGCGGTCAACGCCGACAGCATCGACACATGGTTCCTCCCGGCGCTTCAAGACCTTCCCAACCTGCGATTTCAAATCCGCATCGAAGATCAGGACCATTCCGCCGACCTCATGCGCCGCGGAGAGGTGGCCGCCGCCGTCACTACCCGGAAAGAGCCTGTGCAAGGTGCAGATGCCACGCCTCTCGGCGCACTGCGTTATCTGGCAACCGCCAGCCCTGAATTTGTGCAAACTCACTTCAAAGGCGGTATCACCGCAAATAGCCTCGCCCGCGCACCCGCCCTTGTGTTCAATGAAAAGGACACGCTTCAATCCACATGGGCCCAGCGCGCCGTCGGCAAGAAGATCCCGCTCACCACAAACTTTCTGCCCTCAACCCGAGGCTTCGTCGAAGCAGCCACTCTCGGGATCGGCTGGGGCCTGAACCCCGACCCTCTGGTGCGTGATGCCATCGCGCGCGGCGACCCTGTCCCACTCCACCCCGATCTCGCCCATGACACACCGCTCTTC
>JABDPD010000021.1 GCA_013042895.1 Boseongicola sp.
GATCAGGCACTGACGCGGGCGATTGAACTGGCGTCGTTCGCAGCGGCCTGAGGGCGGCTAGGAATCGGGCCAGTCGAGTGCGGTTTTTTCACTTTGGATTTTGCGCGCACACCTGACTTTTTGGTCAAATTCTTGATCGTGGCCTTTGCGCCGTTCTGGGGTTGAGCGCGCTGATCCTGAGAAATCCCTTATTTTGTTGGGTGTTCAGCATGGGTGAAAAATCAACCAACGGTGTATGATAAATTGACCCATCAAGTTAAAATTTTAGGGAATTGAGAAGAATCGCCAGATAGCTCAGATTGTATTCATCGAACGGTTGGTAGTTAGTTTGTTTTTTACGTTCGATGTGTAGCGAGTTTGAGTGTCTGTAAGTCGTAATTAGTGTGACAGTAAGTCGAGTGCCCGAAACGGATATAGACGCGAACATTTGGTGTGAATGTTCGCGTCTGCCCGGGTAGGGGGTAAATGGTGTTTTGAGTAAGTTCCCGCCAAGGATGACCTAGTGCCGGTCAACCGCGAAGATACACAGATCAATTTGCCGACAATGCGATGCGTTGTCGGCTTTTTTGTGGCAGACATTTCGGCACAGTGACCCGGTGACTCTTGATCGGTCAGGTGTACCTGACACCCGGTTCCAAGATTTCAAAACTTGTTATCTCAAACTCGTACATGCCCGATTGGTCTGGCTTTTCGGCTCGTGCGATGAGTTTGCCATCGTCATTTGTATAGACTGCGTGAGCTGTGTGAATGGCGCGGTAGCAGTGGCTCCCGTCTGGGTAGTTGTACTTGAGCATAACGATTTCCCCTAAATGCATGCGCAATAATAGTGGAGCGAACACCGAGAAACGAGCGAACAATTTGAGGCTTTCAGTCCCCAAACGAATGGCCCATTTTGCCGATGCAATTAGACAAGTAGGCGCCTCAATGCAGCTTACTGCTTGCCCCGCCGCGCGCGGGCGTCCTACATAGGCGTCAAATTGGAAGCGGGAAGGTACCCATGCGTCGTGTCGTTATAACAGGGATCGGGATTGTCTCTCCGATCGGAAATTCAGCCGCTGAAGTAGAGGCGAGCTTACGCGCCGGGAAATCGGGGGTCGTTGCGGCGCCTGAATATGCGGAACATGGCTTTCGCAGTCAGATTCACGGGATGCCTCAAATTGATCTGGCCGAGCACATAGATAAGCGGCAGCTGAGGTTCATGGGGCCGACAGCGGCTTACGCCTATCTGTCGATGGAGCAGGCGATTGCGGACGCTGGGTTGACGGAGGCAGAAGTTTCCAACGAGCGTGCAGGTCTGGTGGCTGGGTCCGGTGGTCCGTCGACGTCGAACTTTTTCACGGCGTTTGACACAGTGATAAACAAGGGTGCGCCCAAGCGCATGGGGCCGTTCATGGTAACGCGCTGCATGTCGTCGACCGTGTCGGCATGTCTGGCGACGCCGTTTAAGATCAAGGGCGTGAACTACTCGATTACCTCGGCCTGTTCTACGTCTGCGCATTGCATCGGTAATGGTGCAGAGCTCATTCAGATGGGCAAGCAGGATGTTGTTTTTGCCGGCGGTGGCGAGGAACTCGATTGGACGCTGTCGTGTCTGTTTGATGCGATGGGCGCGATGTCTTCGAAATATAACGACACGCCCGAGAAGGCAGCACGCGCCTTCGATGCGACCCGTGACGGCTTCGTGATTGGCGGCGGCGGCGGCATGGTTGTTCTGGAAGAGTTGGAGCACGCCAAAGCGCGTGGTGCGAAGATTTACGCGGAAGTCACAGGTTATGGCGCGACGTCTGATGGTCACGACATGGTGGCACCATCTGGCGAAGGTGGCGAGCGCTCTATGCGTCAGGCGGTTTCGACCATTGGCGATCGCACGGTCGATTACATCAACGCCCATGGCACCTCGACGCCAGTTGGGGACATCACCGAGGTCGAGGCGGTGCGTCGCGTATTCGGCGAAGAGCACGCGCCGATCTCGTCGACCAAGTCGATGACAGGTCACTCGCTTGGGGCGACAGGTGTACACGAGGCGATCTACTCCTTGATCATGATGGAGGGCGGGTTCATCGCGCCGTCGATCAATGTCACCGAATTGGATCCGGCCTTGCGCCCTGAAGAGATCGTTACCGAGACGCGGGATGTGGATTTGGATACGGTGTTGTCAAACAGCTTTGGCTTTGGCGGCACGAATGCAACGCTCGCGATGAGCAAATATCACGGGTGATCTGATGCCAGGATTGATGACAGGAAAACGCGGGCTTGTGATGGGCGTCGCGAACGAGCGGTCCATTGCTTGGGGGATTGCAAAGGCTCTCGCCGATGAAGGCGCGGAACTGGCCTTTTCTTATCAGGGCGAAGCATTTGGCAAGCGGTTGCAGCCTTTGGCGGATAGCGTTGGGTCGGACATTCTGGTGGATGTGGACGTGACGGATGATGCCTCGATGGATGCGGCGTTCGAGGTCTTGGCGGACCGTTGGGGGTCATTGGATTTCGTCGTTCACTCAATTGCCTATTCCGACAAGAACGAGCTGACCGGCCGGTTTGTCGAGACCAGCCGGGCGAACTTCAAGAACTCGCTGGATATTTCTTGTTACTCGTTCGTGGATGTGGCGCGGCGCGCGCGGCCTTTGATGACGAACGGGGGGGCGATGATGACGCTGACTTATATGGGCTCGAACCGGGTGCAGCCAAACTACAACGTGATGGGCGTTGCGAAGGCGGCTTTGGAGTCGGCTGTGCGGTATCTTGCGAATGATCTGGGGCCGGAGGGTATCCGTGTGAACGCGATCTCGCCGGGGCCGATGAAGACGTTGGCCGGAGCGGCGATTGGCGGGGCGCGGAAGACCTACAAGACGACCGAAATGAACGCCCCGTTGCGCTCGAATGCGACATTAGAGGCGGTTGGGGGGACCGCTGTTTATCTGGCGTCGGATCACGGGGCCTTCACAACAGGCGAAATCATTCGCGTTGACGGCGGGTATCATGTGCTTGGGATGATGCAGGCTGAGAACCTTTAAGAAGTTACGGGGCTCTGCCCCAAACCCCAGAGTATTTTTACCAAAACGAAAGGCAATTTGATTAAAATTGTCGGTGCGGTACAGGCAGGAGTGCCGATGACCGCCCAAGGAGAAGGCAACTTCTTTTGGAGACGCGACAGGGTTTGTCTCTGTCGCGTCTTTGCATTCTTCTTGGGGTAAATACTCAGGCCGCGAAGCCGTCAGGCGCCGCAATTATGAATCTCTTGGGGCAGCGGCTCGGTTGAGGCGGTCGTTGATGGCCAGGCCGAGACCAGTGTGGGGAATGGGCGCGACCGCGATGGGTTTGCCGACAGCGTCCGCGATGTGAAGAACGCGAAACAGGTTTGCGGCGGCCTCCAAAAGGTTCGCGGTGGCGGAGAGCGTTTCGTCGCCTGCTATGTCACCAAAACCAATCAGAAACTCACCTGTCCGGGCCTCAGTGGCATTGAGGCGAACTCTTGCGTTGGGCGCGTAATGAGACGCGAGTTGGCCCGGCGAGGAGAGTGGCGCGTTTTTTTCGGGAGTCTGGAGCACTTTGCCAAGGCAGGACTCAAGCGCTTCAACGGGTATCCCTCCGGCGCGCAAGAGGGTTGCGCCATTATCAAAACCGATGATTGTGCTTTCGACGCCGACTGGGCAGGGGCCGTCGTCGATGATGGCGTCGATGCGACCGTTCAGACCGGCGAACACGTGGGCTGCTGTCGTGGCCGAGATGCGGCCGGACGGGTTTGCGGAGGGGGCTGCTATGGGTTTGCCGGCGGCTTGCAGGATCCCTTGGGCGGTTGTGCTTTCGGGGATGCGCAGAGCCAAACTGTTGCCTCCAGCTGTGACCAGGCTGGAGATTTGCGTGTTTGGTTTCAGAGGTAAGACAAGGGTCAGCGCTCCAGGCCAAAAGGCGTCTGCGAGGCGGCGGGCGTCTTCGTTGAATGTGCAAAGCATCTCGGCTGACGCAAGGTTGGGTACATGCGCAATAAGAGGGTTGAAGCTTGGGCGTCCCTTGGCTTCAAAAATGCGTGCAACCGCATGGTCGTTGGTCGCGTCCGCGCCAAGGCCGTAGACGGTTTCGGTTGGAAACGCGACCAGTTCGCCGCCGGCAAGTCGTTGACCCGCTTCGGCAATATCGGCGGCACTGGCGCCAAGCTTGGTAGTTTCAATTGAATCCGTCATTTGCCGTTTTCGTGACGCTGCGTTCGTGTTGTGGCGGGCTTTGCCATGGGATCAGTATGTTCAGGTTCCTCGGTCGCTTAGCGGCTGGAGGAGATTTTGCCAAGCTGACAGATGAGGTCGGGATGTCCTTTCGCTCGCCAGTTTCAGACGTTGAGTTCGTGCTTTCGGCTGTTGCCGGGTACGATGATATTGTGCGGACTGAGCGCTTTGCCGACGCCGGTTTCGACACGGTCGCCGCTGTTTTGGGCGAGGCAGGGAAGCTTTGTGATGATGTCCTGGCCCCTTTGCACCGGGCGTCTGATTTGCATCCTGCACATTTGGAGAACGGTGTAGTTCATGTGACGCCGGGATTTGAGACCGCATATGAAGCGTTCTGCGATGGGGGGTGGATCGGACTTGCGGCGTCTGAAACGCATGGTGGCATGGGGTTGCCGGAGACAGTGCAGTTCGCGGTGAACGAGTTTTTGTCGGGTGCGTGTCTGTCGTTTCAACTTTTGCCGCTATTGTCGCAGGGCCAGATCGAGGCGTTGGAGGTTCATGCTTCTGATGAGATCAAGGCGCTATATCTCCCCAAGCTGTTGACCGGAGAGTGGTCGGGAACGATGAATCTGACCGAGCCGCAGGCGGGCAGCGACGTTGGGGGTTTGCGTTCAAAGGCTGTCCCGAACGGCGATGGCACGTTTGCCATCTCAGGTCAGAAGATTTTCATTTCCTGGGGCGATCACGAACTGGCGGAGAATATTTGCCATTTGGTACTGGCGCGGCTTCCGGATGCGGCTACCGGAACGCGAGGGATCAGTCTCTTTATGGTGCCAAAGTTTCTGCCGAACCCGGATGGGACCCTGGGGGCAAGGAATTCGCTGAACGTGGTCAGTCTTGAGCACAAGTTGGGGATTCATGGTTCACCTACAGCAGTGATGAATTACGACGGCGCGACAGGGTGGCTTGTTGGGCCTGAAAACAGTGGTATGGCGGCAATGTTCACGATGATGAACGCCGCGCGTCTAGCGGTTGGGTTTCAAGGGATCGGGGTTGCGGAGGCCGCGTATCAAAAGGCGGTGGCATTTGCATCTGAGCGCAAACAGGGCCCCGTTGGCGGCACGGGCGCCATTATCGAGTTTGAGGACGTGCGGCGGATGCTTATGGGCATGAAGGCCGAAATCTTTGCCGCTCGGGCCGTTTGCTATGCCTGCGCTGTGGCTTTGGACATGGAAAAGGCGACAAATGACGCAGCCTGGGTGGCTCGGGCGGCATTTTTGACGCCAATTGCAAAGGCCTTCGGCTCGGATGTGGGTGTCTCAGTGGCGGATGCTGGCGTGCAGGTCCATGGCGGAATGGGTTACGTCGAAGAAACCGGTGTTGCGCAGTTTTTGCGGGATGCGCGGATCACACCGATTTATGAGGGTACTAACGGTATTCAGGCGATGGACCTGGTGGGGCGCAAGCTGTCCGATGGTGGCGAGGCGGCGTTTCGCTTGCTTGATGAGGTTGAGGTCAATGCTGAGGCTGCGCGCAAAGTGATGCCGGATTTGGGTGAGCCGGTTTGGAGTGCTGCCGAGACATTGCGAGAGACCACCGAGTGGTTGGTGTCGCAGGACCAGAGTGCGCGTAATGCTGTGGCTGTTCCTTTCCTGCGGGCGTTTGCCCGTGTTCTTGGAGCCGACGCCCATCTGAAGGCCGCATTGGTTGAGGACGGCAAGGGTCCGCGTGCGGGACTGGCGCGGTTCTATATAGATCGTTTGTTGCCCGAGCATGACGGTCTATGTGCTCAGGTGCGGGTCGGCGATAAAGGGCTTTACGATCTGAGTGTGGATGACCTACTTGCCTGATGGCAAATCTGACGCGCAAGCTCCGCTATCCATTTGAAAGTCCGCCTCCCGAAGGTGAGGTCATCGAGGTTGCCGATGGTATCCTTTGGGCACGGTTGCCGCTGCCGATGGCATTGGATCATGTGAACGTCTACATCTTAGACGGTGATGATGGCTGGACCATTATAGATACGGGTTTCAACTCGCGGCGCACCCGGGCGATCTGGCAGAAGTTGCTGGATGGACCATTGGCCGGCAAGCCTGTGCGGCGGGTATTGATCACGCATCATCATCCCGATCACGTCGGCCTTGCAGGGTGGTTTGTAACCGAGCATGGGGCCGAATTGATGATGTCTCGGACGGCCTGGTTGATGGCGCGGATGCTGACATTGGATGAACAGGCCGTTCCGACGTCTGAGACGATGAATTACTGGAAATCGGCAGGCATGTCGGCGGAGATACTCGCAAAACGCGCCAATGAACGACCTTTCAACTTTGTGGATGCAGTTGCGCAACTGCCATTGGGATATACGCGGATTGTCGGTGACAGCCGGTTGGTACTCGGAGGCCGTGGGTGGCTGGTTCTGGAGGGAAATGGCCATGCGCCTGAACATCTGACGCTTTGGGCGGAGGATTCGAGTGTGGTTCTCTCGGGAGATCAGATAATTCCGTCGATCTCACCGAATATCGGAGTGTACGCAACCGAGCCAGAGGCGGACCCGGTGTCGGAGTGGCTGGAGTCTTGCGAGCGGTTTCAAATCTACGCGCAGCTATCTCAACTGGTTTTGCCGGGGCATAAGCTGCCGTTTGTGGGGACGGAGACGCGGTTGGATCAGTTGATACAGAACCATCATGGCGCACTGAGGCGGCTGGAGGCCTTTCTCGTCGAGCCGCGCACAGCCGTGGAGTGTTTCCGCACCTTGTTTAAACGAGAGATCCCGGCGGGCGAATATGGGCTCGCTTTGGTCGAGGCGATGGCGCATTGCGTGCATCTTTGGCATGCTGGTCGCGTGACGCGCACCCGGCGCGAAGATGGGGCCTGGGTCTGGCAAATGCGGGGAGATCTTTGATGGACGAAAAGATCGAGACGACGGCGGAGCATGTGGAGGCCTCGGCGATGCGGCT
>JABDPD010000111.1 GCA_013042895.1 Boseongicola sp.
GCATTGCCGAGCCCGGAACGCGGAATTTCACGCCAGCCAGATCGCCCGGTGTGATAACAGCGCCAGCGCCGCCCTTACGAACAGCAACAACCCGTGGGTCGATGTTGATGTAGAACAGTGGCTTAAAGCCAGAAGCCTCAACCTTTGGGTGCACTTCGGTTTTCCACGCGTCTGATGTCACAAGGTTTGTGAAACGCTGGTTGGAACCACAGAAATACGGCATGTTGATCAAGTCGGCCGCCGGAGCAAACGGTGCGAAGTTCGAAAGCGAGTGCTGAGCACACTGGATCGTGCCGCCCTGTACTGCTTGAACCAAAGCACCACCAGCACCGAGCTGACCACCCGGAGCAAGCTTGACGTAGACCTTGCCATTTGTCGCGTTCTGGATGTTCTCCTTGAGGTCGAGCTGCATGATTGGATAGCTGCGAGACGCACCGAGCACATAGGCGGTCGCCAAGGTCATCGTGTGTTCAGCAGCCGCCTCACGCTCGCGCTCTTCGTTTGCCGTCTGCGCGACAGCTGCGTCTGACCAGAGCATTCCACCTGCGCCAACGACCATAGCAGCCGTGAAGCTGCCTGTACCCGCCAGTTTCAGAAAGTTGCGGCGCGAAGCTGAAGCCAGCTCCTGTTTCGTTTGTTTATCCATTGATATTCCTCCCTAGGATATTGATTAGTCTTGGTTTTCTTGTGATTTTTCCGCGGCTTCCTTCTTCAACACGGTGTAAACGAAGCACCCGGAAGCCCCAAACAACAAAAGCATTTCCGCGACGTTCCCGAGAATGGGATCGCCCATCGAGCCAATTATGACGTTTGCGACAAAAACAATTACGAGAAGTGCGGCTATGATCAGTGCCATTTTAGTCCCTCCCAACGTCGTCATTACCTGACGATTCGGAACAAATGTAAGCGCTTACATTTTTTTATGCAAGCGCTTACATCTCTTGGTTAGCGTTAACGCTTAAGATATGGTCGTTTTGAAAACCAAGGTACCTATGACGAAAGAACCGCCATCCTTGACTCCGGACACCACCGTCCCGACGCTTGCCGACGTCGCGCGTCGTGCTGGTGTGTCGACGGCCACGGTGTCACGTTGCCTGAACTCGCCCGATCAAGTGATCGAGCGCACACGCACACGCGTTATGCAGGCCGTCAAGGACCTCGGCTACGCACCGAACTTCAGCGCCCGAGCGCTTGCCGCAAAGCACACTAACACCATCGGGGCCGTAATCCCCACAATGGAAAACGCCATATTCGCGCGCGGCATTCAGGCGTTTCAGGAAGAACTTGGTCGCCACGGCTACACTCTGCTGGTTGCAAGCTCTTCTTATCAGGAAGCCTTGGAAGAAGAGCAGATCCGAACGCTCGCCGCTCGCGGCGCGGACGGTTTGCTACTCATTGGTTATCACCGGAACGCCAAACTTCATGAGTTTCTGCGCCAACGCTCCATCCCAACCCTGATCGCGTGGGCTTTCGAGAAAGAGTCGGACCTTCCCGCAATCGGGTTTTCGAACAAGCACGCTATGGCAGACTTGGCCCGGCTCGTTCTTGAGAAGGGACATAGGAAAATCGGTATGATCTCCGCCGATACCGGCGCAAACGACCGAGCCAGGGATCGTCTCGCCGGGGTCATGCTTGCAGCGCGCGAGGCTGGACTGGACGTTGACCGCATCCCGGTTATCGAAACCACCTATGAGATCGAAAGCGGCGTGCAGGCATTCCGCCAGATCATGGCCTGGACCCCGCGACCGACAGTGGTCTTCTGCGGTAACGACGTTTTGGCGATTGGCGCGCTGAAAGCTGCCAAGGAAATGGGTCTTTCAGTGCCGGAAGACGTCTCTATCACTGGTTTTGACGACATCGAAATCGCTTCACTTGCCGAGCCTGCGCTTACAACCATCCACGTCCCTCATCGTGAAATGGGGAGGCGCGCAGCAGGTATGTTGATTGATATGGTCACCAAAAATGCCTCGCCAAATAGTGTTGAGCTTCAAACTGACATCCGCCTTCGCCGTACCCTCGGCCCGCCAAAGACTTAAAGACGCTGCAGGCGCTCCAAGGCCGTTGAGAAAAACCCTTCCGCCCCAAAATTCCCCGACTTCAGAGTGATCGCGATATCTGCGCCATCACTTCGGGCAAAACACCAGGGCACACCGGGCGCGATCTCCGGCCCGACATCAAGGCGCGACACGCCCAAAGCCTGTGTGATCGCACCAGACGTCTCTCCTCCAGCCGATACAAACCGTCGCCGCCCTGCTTCACGCGCAGCCACCGCCAGAGCGCCAAGTGCAGCCTCAACCAACTCGCCCGCCTCCGCGCGCCCGAGCTTTTCCTGAACCGCGCGCACCTCATCCGGTGTCGCAGTTGCATAAATCATCGGCGTCGCGTCCAATGACTGATCCTCCAGCCAAGCCTTCGCCGCACCGACACCCTCTTCCGCCAAAACCAACGGATCAAGGCGATACGACGGGTTGTCCGCTTTGAACGCGGCGACCTGAGCGTTCGTCATCGCCGACGCACTCCCCGATAGCACAACACCCCCCGCTGCCACTTCCGGCGCTTGAAACGCTGCTGCATCACGAGACAACACCCCCGCTTCGATCAACAACTCTGGCAATGCCATCGCCACAGCTGAGCCACCCGTCAGCACTTTCATGTCCCGGCACGCCTCTGCGATCACCCGCAGATCCGCATCCGCCACTGCATCCACCACGACATGCGCCACGCCCTCGCCCAAAAGCTCTGCCAACCGCGCGCGCAGCGCCTCCGGCCCCCGTGCCACGGTCAAATGATCCGCCAGCCCGACCGCTCCCTGAACCTGAGGCGCCAACAAACGACAAAGGTTCGAATCCCGCATCGGCGTCAGAGGATGATCCTTCATCGGACTTTCCGCCAGAGGCTGCTGACCCACAAACAGATTGCCCATGTAAATCGAGCGACCATTCTCCGGGAACGCCGGACAATAGATCGTCTGATCCGCTCCGACAGCCTCCATGATCGCTTCCGCCACCGGGCCAATGTTCCCATCGGGCGTTGAGTCAAACGTCGAGCAATACTTCCAGAAAAACCGCTCGGCCCCGGCAGACTTCAACCATTCAAAAGCCTCCAAAGCCCCGCCAACGGCCGCTCCCACAGGCGCGGTCCGCGACTTCAACGCAATGACTTCAAACGGAGCCGTCTTACTTGGCGCCTCACCCGGAACACCGATCCGCAAAGACACCGCCACACCCGAGCGTGCCAAGAGACCCGCTAGGTCCGTCGCCCCTGTGAAATCGTCCGCAATCGCTCCCAAAAGTGTCGTCATACTTTACTCTTCCCCGGGCAATGTCAGCCCTGCATTCCTCGCATATACCTTCGCCACCGCCGCATCGTCCTCGCGACCATGACCAGACCCGGAGGCTGCTACGAACTGCTGCAATGCAGCTGCCGTCAAAGGCGCGCCAAACTTCGCGCCGCGCGCAATATCCAACACAATCCCTAGGTCTTTTGGCCAGATATCCACTGCAGAATGCGGCGTGTAATCCCCCTCCACAATATGAGGCGCGCGGTTTTCCAACATCCAGCTTGTACCCGCACATTGCGGAATAACCCGTACGAAATCTTCCGGCGTTATCCCTTGCGTCATCCCGAAGGCAATCGCCTCGGCCATTGCAGCAATGTGGACTCCCGCCAACAATTGGTTCACCGCCTTCATCGCCGACCCAGCCCCCGCAGATTCGCCAAGGCGAAACACCGTCTCTGCGCAGGCTTCCAGAACCGGTGCCGCTGCCACAAACGCGTCGGGCGCGCCCGAAGCCATTACCGACAATTGCCCGGCAGCAGCTTTCACAGACCCACCTGAAATAGGCGCGTCCACATAGTGCACCCCAGACGCATTGCACCTTGCTTCCATATCGCGCGCAAACTCCGGCGGAACTGTCGCGCAGGCCATCACAACAGCACCTTCGCGCAAGCCCTGAACCACGCCGCCTTCACCAAAGAGAACCATTTCTGTCTGCGGTGCGTTCAGTACGACAACCACGACCGCGTCCAGTTCACCTGCGACCTCTGCCAAATCCCCTGAGGCGCCTCCCTCACTCCGAAACCGTGCCATTGCATCTGCGTTCACATCGACGCCGAAGACGTAATGGCCCGCTCTCAATAGTGACGACGCCATGCCATACCCCATGGACCCAAGCCCAATCGCAGCCACTTTCATCGCGAAACCTCCCTCTAGTTCCTTACCCCAACGCCTGCCAAAGCATTCTAATCGACGTGATAAGCAAGAACAGTGCAAAGACGCGCTTTAACGGCCCAGCATGCAGCGCATGCGCCAATCGCGAACCGACCGGAGCCGTGAACACACTCATCGTGAATATCAAAACCGCCGCTGGAACGTTCACAAATCCGAAGGACAACGGAGGCCGCCCCACCACAGCCCATCCCGCCCAGATGAACCCGCAAACCGCCGGCACTGCGATCACCAGCCCCAGCGC
>JABDPD010000112.1 GCA_013042895.1 Boseongicola sp.
CTCCAGCCCCTTGGCAGCTTCATCGGCTCTGCTGCAGTGATCGTGCTGTCTGACCTAGACAGCGCCAAAGCTGCTGCGCTCAATATGCTTCGCTTTTTCGAAGACGAAAGCTGCGGGCAATGCACGCCATGCCGCGTCGGTTGCGAGAAAGCAGTGAAGCTGATGCAGGCAGATACATGGGACCAACCGCTCCTTGAGGATCTCTGCCAGGCCATGGCTGATGCGTCGATCTGCGGGTTGGGGCAGGCCGCACCAAACCCGATCCGCCTGACGATCAAACACTTCCCGGACGAAATCTGACACCGCAAAGCCTTTTCCTTCCTCGCGCAACCGCTTAGGTGAGAGAAAACCGGGCGCGGAGGCTTCATGGCGTTTTTCAAGAAACTAAAAGATCGATTGTTCAAGTCGTCTTCGAAGATCGACGAAGGCCTCGATGCCATTATCGAAGATGGCGGCATTGAAGAAAGCGTTGTCGAAGAGCCCTTGCCGGTGGTTGAGCCGGAACCGATTGTTGAGCCTGAGCCTGAGCCTGAGCCTGAGCCTGAGCCAAACCCAGACCCCGAACCAGAGCCAATGGTGGAGCTCGCACCGGAACCAAAGCCCGAGCCCGAAGTGCAGCCGGCGCCCGAGCCGGAATTAACACAAGAATCGGAGCCTGAAGCGCAACCGGCTCTTGAACCGACGCCAGCTGCCGAGCCCGAGCCTGTCCATGAACCCGAGGCTGCACCAGAGCCGACGCCGGAGAGAGAGTCAGAGCCCGTTCCTGAACTCGAACCTGCACCAATGGCGGAACTAGAGCCTACTCCTGAACCTGAGCCTACTCCTGAACCTGTGCCGGCTCCCGAACCCACAGCGGTGCCCAATAAACCTGGCCTTCTGAACCGCTTGTTCTCGCGCCCGGAACAAAAAACCGTTCTCCGTCGCGCGCTCGACGACGAAATGCTGGAACAAATCGAAGAGCTTCTCATTTCGACCGACATGGGCGTCGAAACCTCCATGCGTGTCGCCGCCAACATGGCTGAAGGTCGCCTCGGCAAGAAGTTCTCCACCGAAGAGCTCAAAGACGTCATGGCAACCGAGGTCGCGCGCATCATGGAACCCGTCGCCAAGCCCATGCCAATCTACCAAAAGCGCCCACAAGTCGTTCTGGTGGTCGGCGTGAATGGTTCCGGCAAAACCACCACAATCGGAAAGCTGGCCTCACAATTCCGCGCCGCGGGCAAATCCGTTGTGATCGCGGCCGGCGACACGTTCCGCGCCGCCGCCGTCGAACAACTCCAAGTCTGGGGTGACCGCGCTGGCGTTCCCGTCATGACAGCGCCTGAAGGTTCGGACCCCGCCAGTCTGGCCTTTGACGCCATGACGAAGGCCGAAGCCGACGGCGCTGACCTTCTGATGATCGATACTGCAGGCCGCTTGCAAAACCGTCAGGACTTGATGGAAGAGCTTGCCAAAATCGTCCGAGTAATCCGAAAAAAAGACCCCGATGCGCCGCATAACACGCTGCTCGTGCTCGATGCGACCACCGGTCAAAACGCCCTTAATCAAGTCGACATCTTCCAAAAGATCGCAGACGTCTCTGGACTCGTGATGACCAAGCTCGACGGAACCGCAAAAGGCGGTGTCCTCGTCGCTCTCGCTGACCGCTTCGGTCTGCCAATCCACGCGATCGGCGTCGGCGAACAAATCGACGACCTTGCTCCATTTGACCCACGCGAATTTGCCGCCGCGCTCACTGGTCTTGAAGAATGATGCGGTCCGTCATGCTCGCACTTCTCGCGACCCCCACGTTCGCCTTTGCGGATTGCGCAAGCGAGTCGCTGTTGTTCGGTGCTGCCCTGGAAAGTCGGGGATACGCCGTTAGAGAGATCGGTGAAGTCCAGCAAGCTGACGAGGCCTGTAGCCTCGAAAGCATTGTCTTTTCAGAGGAAAACCTGATTGTCGACATCGCGAAAATGACCTGGCATTTGCAAGGTCATGACGGACTTTCTTCTGGCGAAGGCCTGCTCAACTTCAACGCTACGCTTACCGATCTGCGTATGTCGCCTCTGACGACGGACCGTTGGGTCAGCTATATGCTGGCTCAGCAAAATCGTAGAAACACAATCGACGCGATGTTCAGTGCGTCATGGGATTTGACAAATGGAGTATTCGAGATCGAGACCCTCGATGTCGACCTCCCCGGCGACAACCGCGTGACGTTTGAGCAACGTGTGTCCGGGGCTGATACCGCGCTTTTGACTGGTAATCCGACAGCGCTTCAGGCGCTATCGCTCGACCATATGGCGCTCACAATCGAAAACCGAGGCTTTGCCGATACTCTTATCCTCGGTCCCCTTGTCGCCAGCCTTTCCGAAGTGCCGGGAGCTCCGGAAACCGTCGTCGAAGGTACAAAAAGAGACTTCCGCGCCCTCGTGTCAAACCTGCCTCCTGATGTTTTCGACACCGATACAAAAAACGCATTGGTCAATCTCATCGACGCCGGCCCGACTCCGTGGGGCGAACTCACGGTCAAGATTGCACCAAACCCCTCCATATCGCTCGCACCGTTCTTCGCCGCTCAGTTCCAAAACCTAACACCCGATGGCGTCAGCAAGCTGTTTCAGGGCGGCAAGGTTGAGGTGACCTTCGCTGAAGACACCGGCGACGAATGATTTCTCACTTAGAACCTGCAGCTTCGAGGCACAAATCCATGCCAGAATTCTCCGAAGCGCCCGCTTCTGTGCGCGAGTATTGCGACCTTCGTGATGCCTCTGGTCTAGGCGCGTTTCCTGAGGAAAACGCAAGAATTGGTCTCTCCAACACGCTCACCGGCGTTTGGCTTCGTGAGGAGGGCCCGCTGATTGCAATGGCGCGCATCATTGGAGACGGAGGCTGTTTTGCTCAAGTGACGGACGTCGCCGTGCATCCTGACTTTCAGCGCCAAGGACTAGGTGCAAAGGTTATGGCTGAAATTCTAAAACAGGCCCACGAGAGGTTGCCCAAAAACCTCTACCTCAGCCTGATCGCCGATCCCGGCGCCGAAAATCTCTATGTGAAGTTCGACTTTGAACCGCGTCATGGAATGTCCGTGATCCTGCAATGAGCGAATGGCTAATCTCCCTTGAAGGCACGGATGACGGAAAACAGGTCGCTCTCGCGCTAGCCTTGATGGCGGCCATTCTCCATGCGTTGTTCGGAGCCCTGCAAAAGGGGCGTTACGACCCATTCACAACACGATCCGCCATAGACGGCTGCTACGCCCTTATGGCCCTGCCGTTCGCACTGTTTGTCGTTCCTTGGCCCGAACCTGATGTCTGGCTTCTTTTTGCGATCGCGTGGGTAATCCATGTAGGCTACAAACTAGCACAAGCCTCGGCCTATTCGGTCGGCGCCTACACTGTTGTCTATCCGGTCGTTCGGGGGATCGGACCCGTCTTCACTGTCATCGGCGCGGGCATTCTGTTCAACGAAAGTTTCGCGCCAATTCAATGGCTTGGCGTGGGAATGCTCGCCTCAGGCATCCTCGGACTTGCACTTTACAACCTGCGGAACACCATCACTGACCGCGCACGCTTGCCGCTTGCACTTGGTCTTGCAGTGATGACCGGTGGCATTGTCGCGCTCTACACCACATGGGACGCCTTCGTGATCCGCGCGACAGCCGATCCACTTACGTTTGTTGCATGGTTCTTCCTGATTGATGGCATCGCATTTCCCGTTGCCTACCTTGCCTACAAAAAGGGCCGCGTCCCGCGCCCCTTCACGCCACTCCTAAAGCTCGGCATTACCGGCGCAATCGTCGCCATCCTTTCATTCGGAGGTATCATGCTTGCTACGCGCCTCGACAAAGTTGGCGAGGCGGCCGTCTTGCGAGAAACATCCGTCGTCTTCGCAGCCCTCATCGCCTATCTTTTTTGGGGCGAGAAAGTTGGGCCGCGTCGTTTATCTCTTATGGCGCTCATCGCACTCGGCGCAGTCGTGGTGGAAATGGGCGGTTGAATTATTCGCGCATCCTCATTGCGAGGGGGCACTGCGAAGGTTAGGTGAGCGCTATGGAAGAGAAAAAGCTGAATCCCGTCGTGAAACAGGTCCTCGAACTGGGCCCGCCTTTGCTGTTTTTTGTCGCCTATCTACAGATGCGCGACCAGACATACACGGTTGGTGGGACTGACTACGACGGCTTTATCGTCGCGGCCGGTGTC
>JABDPD010000116.1 GCA_013042895.1 Boseongicola sp.
CCACTCCGCATCGATCTCGGTCAAACTGATGCAGGAAATGGCCGGCGCCACTGTCATCGGCCCAATTCTGACCGGCGTAGATAAGCCAATTCAAATCCTGCCGACAGTTTCCAGCGTCAACGACATCATGAATATGGCCGTTCTTGCAGCGTCAAAGGTGGGCTAATGAAAACCGTTTGGTGCCTTGGCTCGATCAACATCGACCTCTTCTATGACGTTCCGCACATTCCAGCCCCGGGCGAAACGCTCGCGGCAACCGGGCATAGCAGCGGATTGGGCGGAAAAGGCGCAAACCAGTCGGTTGCCGCCGCAAAGGCGGGCGCGAAGGTTCACCATATTGGAGCCGTAGGTCAGAACACTGACTGGGTGATCGAACGCCTCAAAAGCTATAACGTCGGCACTGCGCAAATCGCCATTTCCGACGATCCGACCGGACAAGCAATCATTAACGTCGCAAGCGACGGCGAAAATGCGATTGTCATTCTTTCAGGCGCAAACCGCACTCTTGATGAAGCAGCCGTTAGCGCTGGGCTTGCCGGAGCGGCACCTGGGGACATTCTTCTGGTTCAAAACGAGACCAACCTTCAGATCGAAGCGGCACGGATCGCGTCCGACCAAGGGCTGCGGGTACTCTACTCCGCTGCGCCCTTTGATGCCGACGCGACACAGCAGGTACTACCCTTCACCGACACGCTCCTCTTGAACGAGATTGAGGCGGAACAGTTACAACAAACCCTGAAGCAGAGCCTGTTTGAGCTTCCCGTCAAGAATATTGTCGTGACGCTTGGGCCCAAAGGCGCGCGGTGGATTTCAACGCAATCGCGGGATGTTTTTGAGACTCCGGGAATCCAGGTTGAAGCCGTCGATACTACTGGTGCGGGCGATACGTTTGCGGGCTATCTGGCTGCGGCACTCGCGCGTGATTTTGAACCAGCTGAAGCCATGGCATTTGCTGGCCGTGCTGCTGCTTTGAAGGTGACAAGAAAGGGGACTGCCGACGCGATCCCCACTTTAGAGGAAGTTGAGGTGTTCGATCCTTAACTTTTGGGCGTCGCAAATACCGCGTCATTGCCCCAAAGCTGCAGAACCTTCTGATCCCGTCGACATCCGTTCCGATAGAACTTGTAAGCGCTCGCCTTGGTTTTCGGTCCACGGCGCGTCAGAACAATCTCAGACCGCTTGTAATAGTTCTGATGATAGTCGTCCGCGGGCGTAAAAGTCGATGCATTCAGAATTGGAGTCACAATTGTACGACCCAAATCGCGCTGAGCGCGCGCCTTCGCAGCCTCCGCGGCGGCCAGTTCTTCAGCATTAGAGACGAAAATCGCCGTTCGATAGCTATCGCCACGATCGCAGAATTGACCGCCCGCATCCGTAGGATCGACCGAACGGAAGAACGCATAGAGCAGTTGATCATAACTGACCTTGTCCGGGTCGTAAGGGATCTCAACTGCTTCATAGTGGCCGGTATTCCCACCCGTGACCTGTTTGTAAGTGGGGTTTTCTGTCGTGCCGCCCGTGAAGCCGGAAATTACATCACCCACGCCGGGTAGACGTTCGAAGTCAGCTTCGATGCACCAGAAACATCCTCCGGCGAAATAGGCCTTCTTAGTTTCGGCAGCCTTTGCGCTTCCGCATTCGATTGCCACTCCAAGCATGATCAAAACAGCGAGGGCCGGCGCCTTCAGTGATTGGATAGCGAATGACATACTAAAAACTCCCTTGAACTTGGTGGCACACTGTCGCGCCGTCCGATCAATCGCAATTCACTGCCGCGTGATGTCGCGGCCTCGTGAGAGTTGTTTCACTCGAAATGTCGGTCTAGCGTCGCGGAAGCAATCCTAACGATTCCTTAAATGGCAGAACGCATGCACCGACGTAATACCGACGTGATACCGACGTCTTACCGACAATGAAGATCGCGATGTGGAGCGGTCCCCGTAATCTCTCGACCGCAATGCTCTATGCTTTTGGAAACAGGCCGGAATTCGCCGCATGGGACGAACCTTTCTATGGGCCCTATCTGAAAGCCACCGGAATCGCGCACCCGATGCGAAAAGAGGTCCTTTCGACGCATGAAACCGATGAAAATCTCGTTGCAGACCGTATCCGCGGAGAGATCCCTGACGGCAAAAAGCACTTTTATATGAAGCACATGGGCTTTCACATGTGTGATGGTTTTCCGCTGGACTGGGCGAAGGACTGCGTCAACGTCCACCTCATCCGTCATCCCGCTCGCGTCATCGCCAGCTATACAGCCAAACGAAAGAACCCCACGCTGCAGGACATTGGATTTCAGCAACAAACCGAGATCTTTGAGCAGTTTCCAGGACCGGTGATTGATAGCTTTGATATTCGCGAGAATCCGGAGCATATGCTTAAAAAGCTCTGCGGAACCATAGGCTTAGATTGGGATCCAGGCATGCTTTCTTGGCCGGCAGGCCCCAAGCCTTTTGACGGCGTCTGGGCGCCACACTGGTATAAATCCGTCCACGATTCCAAAGGTTTCGCCGGAAAAGAGGGCGCAATTCCAGCTCTTACAGGCGAGTCTGCCGCTTTGTTGGAGCAAGCGCTGCCATTCTACGAACAGCTAGAAGCCAAGAAGCTGTAACAATAACAGACTGTTATTTCTTGAGCCGCCGCTCCCGCGCAGCCAAAAGCTTCAGCCGAAGAGCGTTCAGCTGAATGAACCCCTGAGCATCCTTTTGGTCGTAAGCGCCCGCATCTTCCTCGAATGTGACATGCGCTTCTGAGTACAGCGAGTGATCAGACCGACGCGAGATCGTACGCGCCAAGCCTTTGTAAAGCTTTAGCTTTACAGTTCCCGTCACGTGTTTCTGAGTGTGGTCGATTGCCGCTTGAAGCATCTCGCGTTCTGGCGAGAACCAGAATCCGTTGTAAATCAGCTCTGCATACCGAGGCATAAGCTCATCCTTCAAGTGAGCCTGCCCCCGATCCAGGGTAATCTGCTCAATCCCACGATGCGCCTCAAGCAAGATCGTACCACCAGGCGTCTCGTAAATCCCACGAGACTTCATGCCAACAAACCGGCCTTCTACAAGATCAAGCCGTCCGATACCGTGCTTTCCGCCCAATTCGTTCAGCTTTGTCAGAATGTTAGCAGGTGACATCGGATCGCCATTTATTGAGACCGCATCACCCTGCTCGAACCCAATCTCGATAATCTCAGGCTGGTCAGGTGCGTCTTCAGGATGCACGGTGCGCTGATACACATAATCTGGAGCTTCACCCGCCGGGTCCTCCAAAACCTTGCCCTCTGATGATGTGTGCAAGAGGTTTGCATCCACACTGAAAGGAGCCTCGCCCCGCTTGTCTTTGGCGATAGGAATCTGATGCTTCTCGGCAAAATCGATGAGTTTTGTGCGGCTCGACAAATCCCAAAGACGCCAAGGCGCGATAACTTTTATATCTGGGTTAAGGGCATAAGCGCTTAGCTCAAAGCGTACTTGGTCGTTACCTTTGCCGGTTGCCCCGTGTGAAACGGCATCGGCCCCGGTTTCGGCTGCGATCTCAACCAAACGCTTAGAAATAAGAGGCCGAGCAATCGACGTACCGAGCAGATAAAGCCCCTCGTACAAGGCGTTTGCGCGGAACATTGGGAAGACGAAATCGCGCACGAACTCTTCCCGCAGATCCTCAATAAAGATTTCGGAAACGCCCAGCATTTCAGCCTTTTTACGTGCCGGCTCAAGCTCTTCGCCCTGACCAAGGTCCGCAGTGAAGGTGACAACTTCACAATCGTATTCAGTCTGAAGCCACTTCAGAATAATGGACGTATCAAGGCCGCCTGAATAGGCAAGAACAACTTTCTTCGGTGCAGACACGATTCTTCCCCGGTTTTGAGCGGTATCGGCGCGCGTTTACGGGGTTTTGCGAGCAGGAACAAGGTGGTGCGCACGGCGCGTGCGCGACGATGGTGCAAGATTTCTCATTGTCGGGTGTCTATTCAACAACGAGCCCTGTGTCTTCGCCTGACGGGCAGGTCACTTCCTCCTCGCCACAGTCTTCAGTGTCAGACAGTTCAGGCGGGGCGTTTGCTTCAACTGTCTCGTGAATTGCGACCAATTCCTCGTCAGTAAAACGACCACGAAGCTCAGAAAGCAACCTTTCTTCCGCGTCGGTGCGCCCAGTTTCGGGATCGGGCTCGCCACCGGGGTTCTTATTCCAATAAGCCAGGATTTGGTCCTCTGCGGCGGCTTTGTCCTCCAGAGCTTTCTGTGCGTCCAAAACCTCAGGATCAGTTGAATCAAGCGCTAGGTCCGTGGGGGCATTAGTGCGATCAACGGTGTCCACGCCCAAGTCGCTCAACGCTTGGTCAATGTTGGTATCGGGATCGGCAGGAGGCACAGCGAGAAGGCTTCTATACTCTTCATAAGATGCGAATCCGGCGTCGGTTGCTGCCAGCTCCTTATCTTCAGCCATCTCAATATCCGGATCGACCGGGTTGCCCGGCACGCCCTCAAGAGCAAGATAATAGTCCTCAAGCGAGTTGTATTCCGATGCATCAATCGCGTCGAAGAGAGCCGCCCGGCCGAGAATTTCCTGAGCGCCATCTGCGGAATCAGATGCCACGACCAACGCAGCAACATGGCCAACAGGACCGTTTGTATTTCCATTGCGAATATGGGCCAGGACCGCATTTACGTTGGCATTCAGGGCACCATTCATGTTCCCAAGTTCACTTGGATGCAGCGAATCCTTGCTGGCCTTTGCTGGTTCTGCCGCACGGACGGTTTTGGATGGGCGAATTTCCTTCCCTGTCAGTTTAGCAAAGAACTTCTCAACCGAGTTATTTGCCTTGCCGTGTAAGTTGCCTCGAGACGATCTTGAATTCGTTGCATTTCCCTTGTTCTCGGACTTGCCCCGAGGCTCAGCCGACCGTCCCCGACCCTCGCTGGACTTATTGTTGGATTTTTCGGATTTTGCGTAAGCGATATCGGAGGAGATAAACGTCGCCGCAGTCGCGAAAGTACCAAGGGTGAGGCAGCTGATTGCAAGGCCCGCTAAAGTGGATTTTATCGATGTCTTCATTGTGAGAATCCTTTTGAGCGGTGCAAAACATGTATCAAAATCAGTGTAGGCCAAATTATCGTTAGATAGATTTCAGCAGTAATTCCCGAGCAAGAATCCGCTTTGATCCTGATTTTCGTTTCAACTCAGGAGGCAATCCCAGTCTCGCGGCAGGATTTGGGCATTCTTGGCGACAATTAAGACGGCAGCATCAAAGACTCGGAAAGAATCGGCGACAACAGAACCTCGCGAATCGGTTCAATATTTTTTGCTTTTCGGACTGTCTATTCCGGCTTCATGCTCGAAACTGTACGACTGAGTTCTCGAAGGCGCGGCGGATGTCTTCCAAGTTAATCGTGTCTGACGCGCTATCTCGAGTCGAACTTTCCGCAATACGACAAAGCTCGCTAACTTCTCGCAGACCAATATTTAGTGCACAGCCTTTGATGAAGTGCAGGCGTTCTTCCAAGGCGTTTCCGCGTACTTGAGAAAGCTCATTCAAGGCCTCGCGAACTTCTTCGAAAAACATCTCAATGATTTCGCCAAAAACATCTTCGCCAACCTCGGACTTCAGCTCTAACACCCGATCCCAGTCGATCATCTATCGCTTCCTTTCGATACTCGAACGCTTAATAGAAACATCTTAAAAATTGATGTTCGCCCAACTGCAGCAGGCTGCATTGCCTAAACCTCCCATTAACGCGCTTGTGACAACACGGATGCATGAATGCTTCAGTTCAAAAGGCAAGTTCACTTGCTCATGTCCACAGAACCCGTCCGATTTTAGTGGTTGACGATAGCCGCGCGCAGCGGAAATTGTTGACGAAAGCGCTGGCTCGCTGGGGGTTTCTGACTGTTGAGGCTGAGAGCGGCGAGGTCGCGTTGGACATTTGCAGATCGACCGACATTGAGTTCGTTATTAGCGACTGGATGATGCCAGGTATGTCGGGCGTTGCATTTTGTCGCGAGTTTCGTACGCTTGTTTCGGACAAGCCAGCTTACTTCATTCTTCTTACGGCCCAAACTGATCGCGAAGCACTTGCCGAGGGACTTGAAAGTGGTGCCGACGACTTTCTGTCAAAGCCGTTCAACACAATTGAAATGAAGGCGCGCATTACGGCTGGTGAGCGCGTGCTCTCGGCGCAGCGTGATCTGAGCGAGAAGAACGACCTACTGAGTTCGACACTGGAAGAATTGCAGGAGCTCTACTCTGAGATTGATCGTGATCTTATGGAAGCACGGCTGTTCCAACAGGCGCTTGTGCCGGACCGCCACTTTGTTTTGAGCGGCGGCACGGCTTCATTGCTCTATGAACCAAGCGGTCATGTTGGCGGGGACCTCGTTGGTGTTTTCCCCATCTCAGAAAAACGATATGGAGCCTTTGCGGTAGACGTCGCTGGCCACGGAATTGCGTCCGCCCTGATGACCGCTCGTATCGCTGGACTGCTCAATCCGGCATCACCCGACCGAAACCTCGCCCTAACCATTGACGATCATGGAAAACGCACAATGCGTCCGCCGGATCAGGTGTGTCAGACCTTAAACGATCTTCTCTTGGCAGAGATTGAAACTGACCGTTACCTCACGATGGTTCTCGCAGATGTAGATCTTGAGAGTGGCTTGGTGACCTTGGCACAGGCCGGCCACCCAAGCCCTGCTGTTATGCGTTCGGATGGTTCAATGGAGTTTGTCTCGTCTTTTGGAATGCCGATTGGTCTTGTTCCACAAGCTGAGTATTCCAAATTTGCAGTTCAGCTGGAGCCCGGCGATCGACTGTTGCTTTATTCCGACGGAATCACCGAATGTCCCACAGATAGAAACGGCGGGCTGCTTGACGATGAAGGTCTTGAGGATTTGCTCGGTGAGATTCAAAAACACCATGGCCTGGACTTCATTCACGCCTTACATCAAAGTCTTTCGCGAGTTTCCGGCTTGTCCGAATTCCCGGATGATCTTTCAGCTGTCATTCTGGAAAGGAGCGCCTAAATGGCACGCAGGCACCGTTCCAGAAACATGGCGTCGCCATCATTTTCCACTGACATAATCGCTTCGCCAAGGCTCATCCAAACGGCTGTGTGCGCACGCTCTACTGGGGGACCCAGACGTAGCACCGGCCTTGCGAGGTATATCTGGCAGACTTTCTCTGCCCACAGATCGTATTCTGGCATGTAAGTGAAACGTCTGAACGCGCCCAACCGCTTTGGCTGGTCAATCCGCCAGCCTGTTTCCTCGTATACTTCCCGGTGCAGCGCTGGAATAGGATGCTCACCCGCATCAATTCCGCCGCCGGGCAATTGGTATTCCGGACTGGGTTCTGCCTGGTGCGTTAGTAAGACGTCGTCGCCCCGAGCTAAGACCGCATAGATGCCCGGCCGAAGCGTGTATCGCTTGCCTGTTGCGACTGGTTCTCCGATGCGTGGTATCATACCCTTGGCCCTCGCCTTGCAGCCCCTATATAGTTGGGGTATGCACCCGCGCGCTGCGCAAGGAAACCCCATGAATATCGGATCAAAAATCGCTTGGGACGATACCGTCCTGCCGTTCCAGCTTGATCGCACGGACACCCGTGGCCGCATCGCGCGGCTTGACGGACTGTTGCAAGAGGCGCTCTCTCAACATGACTATCCGCAATCTATCGAAGCATTGGTTGCGGAAGCCACTCTGCTGACCGCTTTGATCGGACAGACCATCAAGCTTCGCTGGAAGCTGTCCATTCAAATTCGAGGTGATGGGCCTGCGCGCCTAATCGCAACGGATTACTATGGCCCAACTAAAGACGGTGCTCCCGCGCGTATCCGCGCTTATGCCAGCTTTGATAAAGACAGGTTGGATCACGACGCCGAACCGTTCAGCCAGATTGGCAA
>JABDPD010000120.1 GCA_013042895.1 Boseongicola sp.
GAATTGACCGGCCCCTTCATTTCTGTGCCAGCCCCGCGGTTTCTGGTTTCCAGGGAATGTCTGCGCAGGACGTGCGCAGGCTCGCCATGTCTTCTTCGCTTCTTTGCCATTCCCGCTACCCGCAGTCATCCCCACCATCCAAAGTTCTGTCATTCCCGCGAAACAAGCCCCGGGCCTGAACTGGGGGCGGGAATCCAGTAATCTAAGAGCGCATAGCGCACCTTATATAGGGCCAAGCCACCACGCCCAAAAAACCCGACCAGGCCGGCTGAACCTCTACGACCGCTACACCCACGGCCAGATCAGCCGACGCAGCTTCATGCAACGGGCCGCACCCTGCAGCGTTTGCGCGATATCTGATCAGATGCTCTAAGTCACCAGCGTTGCGATCGCCAGGTCCTGCGCGCCCAGGCCAGTAAGATCTGCGACTGACACCCCTTCAGTGATCGAAAGTCCCTTTGCCAATGCCGAGCCAAGGCTCACTATCTGATCGGGATCAATAAGGCCCAACGCGTTGGCTGCCGCCAGATCGCCATGGTCGAGGCATTGCTTAAGGTCGTCGGCAACAACAGTGGCCGCCCGCGCCAGAATTTCGGCATCGAGTTCCTGTTTTCCGTGAGTATCTGCACCGACGGCGACAAAGTGGATATTGGTTCGAGGCCCATCAGGCAAGTCGGATGCCATGATTATGGGGTCGGAAGCCGGGGTAGTAGTTATAACGATGCGACAATTTGCACACAGCTGGGCAACGCTATCCGCGCGCACCGCGGAGAGTCCGTGAGCGCTCAGTTTGCTTGTGAGATCAGCGGCCTTTGCGGTTGAACGCCCGAACACCATCACTTTTTTCAAGCCGAGATAGTGTGTAGTCCATTCCGCCTGGTGGAAAGCCTGATTCCCTGTGCCCACGATGCCCAACACGTCATCTGCTTTGGTGCTTGCGAGGCCAGATGCAATCGCCCCGGCCGCCGCCGTCCGATAAGTGGTCAGCAGCCCCTCGTCCTGCAACAGGGCAACGGGCTCTCCGGTTTCACGCGAAAGCAGCAACACCAGGCCGTTGTTAACGGGCACGCCCTTTTCAGCATTCTTATACATGCCGATCGCAACCTTGATGGCGATGACCTTGTGATGATTGGAGTGTGCGGACTTCACGTGGCAATCACCGGTTCGCAGGCCCGCCTCATCGCGAAATGTCATGTGCAGGGGGCTTGGGCTCTGGATATGGCCCTGGCTGTGCGACACGAATGCCTCACGCACAGCCTTGATTACGGTGTCTTTATCCAGCGCCGCGTCGATCTCATGCCGATCAAGAATCTTCATGGCGAACCTTACAAATTGGTCTGGATATACTGGTCAATGACAGCAATTCCTTCCGGTACATTCTTGCGCCCGAATCCGATGCGAAAGTGATCTTTCGGTGTTGCGCCGATTTCTGAACGGTAGATGCTTCCCGGCAGCAGGAAGACGCCGCAGTCCTCCACAAGGCGGCGGCAAAATTCTTCCACGCCCTCACTGCCCAGGTACTTCGGAAAGGCCATGCAAGATCCATCAGAGGCCTGCCACGCAAAGCGATCAGCGTGGCGAGAGAAGAACTCATCCAGCACAGCGAGGTTTCGGTCGATGATTTCGCAATTGCGTTTTAATATTTGCTCGCGATGCAACATGGCGATTTTCGCCAGCCGTTCACTCGGGCCGGAATTGCAGATTGAGAGGTAGTGTTTAAGTCGCTCCATCTTGTCAAGCACAGCGTGCTCGGAACACACGATCCAGCCAATGCGAAGACCCGGCAAGCCATACGCTTTCGAGGTCACGTTCAACGACAGGCCGCGTTCATAGACATCGGCGACCAGCGGCAGGTGCCGTGTTCCCGTGCGCCCCAGACCATTGAAGATCTCGTCGCTCAATATGTAGATGCCATGTTTACGACAGAGCTCGATAAGCGCATCAAATCGACCGCGTTCAAGGATCTTGCCGGTCGGGTTATGCGGAAAGTTGATGGTTATCAATTTCGTATTCGGTCGTATTGCGTCAGCCAGACGATCAATGTCGAGAGACCAGTCGTCATCCGGATTTAGCGGCACGCCGGTCGTATCGCAAACCGAGTTGGGTAAAGTCTCATGCGATTGATAATTCGGCGTAATCGCAATAGCGTGGCTGTCTTTATCCAGCAAGATCATGTTGGCGGCGTAAATACCCTCGCTGGCCCCGGCGAAACACAAGACATCCTCCATCTTCGCGTTGGCATACATACCCGCAATGACTTCACGTAAATCGGGGGCGCCGTAGGTTTGGGTATAACCCAGCCACATGCCCTCGAATTCTTCACGCTCCTCGGGCGTCGCCATGGCAAGCAATTCCTGTAATGACATGCTCTCAGCGTCTGATGCTGTCATATGGAATTTGGATTTGAATTCCCACTTGGCGAAGTAGGTCTCTAGTCTGAAATCGGGGAGTGTAGGCATTCGATCAACTCATGGTTGTGATATTCAAAGAAAAGGTGTCAGACGCCTTTTGTGCCTTTTGTACTATCGGCAACCTGTTCACCATGCAG
>JABDPD010000207.1 GCA_013042895.1 Boseongicola sp.
GCCGAGCGCAGCTGGCTCAACGGTACGCGTTGCCATATCCTTCATTTCTTCAAGGCATGGGTTGACAGCGTCTGCATCAAAATTGGACATGGATTGGTGGAGGGAACGAACAACTTCGTAGGAAACCGGTGCGCGAAGGAAACCTACAGCCGATCCCACGCCCGCCCCCATCGGCACCAGGAACCGTTTCATTCCAAGTTTTGCCATCACGTTTGCGACGTGGAGTGGTGCTCCCCCACCAAAGCCGATCAGCACGCGATTACGAATTTCCTTTCCACTCTCGACCGCGTGGACCCGCGCTGCGGAGGCCATGTTTTCTTCGACGACCTCTAAAACGGCCGCTGAGGCTTCCGCTGTCGATGCGGCAAGCTTCTTGCAGATGTGTTCCGTCATCGCGGTTTCAGACGCATGATTGTCCAACGGGAACTCGCCACCCGCGAAACCAGAGGGATTTATTCGCCCAAGAAGCAAATTAGCGTCGGTGACGGCCGGTTGATTCCCGCCGCGCCCAAAGGCGGCGGGACCGGGTTCCGAACCTGCACTTTCCGGACCAACGGCGACTCGTCCAAGCGTGTCTAGTTTTGCGAGAGAACCGCCGCCTGAACCGATCTCAACCATGTCTATGACCGGAATCCGGACGGGTGTCCCACTTCCTTTCTTGTGTTTATAGACCCGTGCGACTTCGAACGTCCGGGACGTCTGCGGCTTTCCATTGTCGATCAGGCATAATTTGGCAGTTGTGCCTCCCATATCAAAGGAAACAACGTCAGAAAGACCATTTTCGGCGGCAATTGATGCTGAAAACAACGCGCCACCGGCGGGTCCGGACTCTACAAGCCTGATGGGGAACGCCGCAGCGGTTGCAATGTCGGTAAGGCCGCCCCCCGATAGCATCATGAGCAACGGACAATTCATCCCCTTGCCCTTCAGGCGTTCTTCAAGCCGGAGCAGGTAAGCTGCCATTTTTGGTTGGACATAGGCGTTCGCGCAGGCTGTGCAAAATCGCTCAAATTCGCGCATCTCCGGGGCTACCTCGCCGGAAATTGATACCGAAACGTCGGGAAGCGCCGCACGGATCATGTCTGCAACGCGCGCCTCGTGGGCAGTATTTGCATAGCTGTGCATCAGGCAGACCGCGACCGACTCGACGTCATTTTGCTTTAGCCGATCTATGGCCGTGGCAACGTCTGTTTCATCGAGCGGCATCAATAACCGTCCACCGGCCCCAAGTCGTTCGCGGATCGGAATTCGCAGATCGCGCGGAACCAAAGGGGCTGGCAACTCGAGAAACAGATCAAATAGATCGAACCTGTATTCCTGCCCAATCTCGACCACATCCCGGAACCCTGCAGTTGTCAGCATCGCCGTTTTGGCGCCCTTGCGCTCAATCAATGCATTTGTAGCAAGCGTCGTTCCGTGCACCACGAGATCCAGGTCGCCAATTCCGACCCCAGCCTGAGCGAGTACAATTTCCATTGCGGAAATTACTCCGTCATCCGGTTTTGTATGGGTCGTCAGGGTTTTCGCGGTGAATCGACGATCACCAACCTCGATCGCGGCATCGGTAAATGTACCCCCGATGTCGATTCCAAGTTTGATAGAGTTGTCGCTGACGTCTTCTTGGCGGGTCATGACCGATATCTCCAATTCAAGCAAACCCTTTGCGCGACCCGCGAAACTCTCATGCGACCGGGACGGTGTAGTTCAGGCCGAGACGACCACCGTCGGGATATATTGTCTGGCCAGTAACGTATGAGCTGTCGTCCGTTGCCAGGAATACCGCCACGCTCGCGATCTCTTCCGGCTCTCCGGCCCGGCCGAGCGGCGTCCTGGAAAGCACCTTCTCGCGCGTGGAGGGATCTGCCATCGAAGTTTTTCGGCTCATCTCGGTCAAAATCGTCCCGGGCCCGATAGCGTTGACGCGGATACCATGCGGTGCGAGCGAGATCGCCATGACATTGGTCAATTGCCCCACGCCGCCCTTTGAAACCACATAGGGCGTCATTTCCGGGAGGGCGAGACGTTGGTTGACAGATGACATGTTGATGATGGCCCCGTCACCGCCCTGCGCGATCATTTGCCGGGCAGCGGCCTGGCCGGTGAGAAACTGCGATTTGAGGTTGACGCGAATGACGCGGTCGAATTCCTCTTCCGGTATATCCACAAATTGCGCTGGTTTGTTTGAGACACCCGCGTTGGACACCATGATATCGAGGCGACCGAATTCCTCGACCGCGCGCGCGACGAGGCGATCTGCACTGGCCTTTTCTCCAGCATCACCAATCACGAAAGGCGACCCAAAACGTTCTGCGACCACTTTGAGAGCTTCATCGTCGACGTCATTCAAAACAACTTTTGAGCCTTCGGCCAAAAAACGCTCGGCGATTGCCAACCCAATCCCATTCGCCGCACCCGTGATCGCCGCGACCTTTCCTTGCATTCTCACTATCCTGTCTCCGAGTTTGTCATCCAGTGTTGGCGCACCAAACCACTGGGCAGGATGACGCCCGCGTAGTGCCGCGAAGAACTTTCCTCCATTAGAGGATGAAGCCATTTGGAAACGGATCGTCCGGGTCAATCACGAAGTGATGGATGCCCATCAACCAGGACTTAGTTCCAACCAGTGTTGCCAAAGCAGGTGTGCCGTTGGATAGGGTTTCGGGTTTACCTGTCCCACTGAACACCGTCCCGACGGGGCTCATGTTTCTAAACGTGTTTTTCGGGTCGTATTCTCCGCGATTATGCAAGAGCGCCATCAGCGCGCCGGTCGGCAGGCCACCGGGAGTTCGGCCCATGAAATCGGGTGCTGCCGTATTGGCGATGCGATAGCTGTCTTCGCCTGCCTGTTTGGAGAATAGCGATATAACGTTTGTATTGTTCTGTCCCATCTGGACGGAATTGCCGGTTTCCGGATCCTTGAACGGCGGGAGCGCCAGAAGCGCCTTCGTCACTTGCCGACCAAACTCCTTGATGCCCGCCTGATTTGCTTTGTCGACTTCGATGCCTAATTTCCCGGCATCGAACTGAGGAAAGTACTGTCCACCGCAGGCACTTATAT
>JABDPD010000208.1 GCA_013042895.1 Boseongicola sp.
GTGGAAAGGCGCGGATCGTACTTGTACCGCTCCATCTCGCCCAACGCGACTTTGCCCATCGTTAACGCCGAGGCCACCGAAGACCCCGACAAGGCAGCAAATCCGCCGCATCCGAGCACTGTCGCGCTTGCCAAACCACCCTTTACCGACCCGATCACTGCATAGGCCGCGTCGTACAAATGGCGGCTCATCCCCGTGATCGACGCCACGTTGCCCATCAAAATGAACAACGGGATCACGACAAGTTCCGGGGACGACCCCAGTGTAAACGCCTCTGACGCCAACAAGGACGTCGCCGCGTTCAATCCATTGAGCGACCAAATTCCAACGAAACCGACAATGAACATCGCAAAGGCTACAGGAACCCGGAGAACAAGCAGGACAAACAGCGCCAAAATACCAACGACACCCGCTGTTGCCGCGCTCATGCGTCATTCTCCGTGCGGATATCATGCCCTGACAGCGACAACTCAAGCGCGCGCAACGCAAGGCCAAATGCCGCCAGCAACATGAAGAATATCATCCCCCACTGAAACCAGGCTTTCGGCAAATAAAGCAGGTTCGTTGAGAGATTCAGCATGACCGAAAGTTGCGCGGAATCCCACGTGGCCCAGGCCAAAACGCTGAAAATCAGGGCCCCGAAGATTGCCACCACCACGTCGATCACGCGGTTCATCCGGGCCGGAAAATAGCGCTCAAACAGATCGACTGCGATATGCCCGCCAAGTCGATCACACATGGCCATCGGCGCGAAAACCAGCACGGTCATCCCCATGGTCGTGATATCCTGACCGCCATAAAGCGGGCTGCCAAAAGCGCGCCCGATCACATCAATCAACACCACCAAAACCACAAATATTAGAGCGGTGGAGCCTATGGCAGCGGACAAACCAATCAGCCTGTCCGCCCATTTTCGCAATGCTTCCAAGTTCTTACTGCTGCATTGCGGCCAAAGTGGCATCACCGCCTACCTCAGCCACATAATCCGTGGTCACCTGCAAAACGATATCGCGGAACACCTGAACTTCCGACTCTGTCAGGTCCACAAACGTATTCTTATCGTCCAGTCGCGCACGGGCCACACCGGTTACTGCTGTCTCGTTCCATGCGGCCTCCGCGTTGTTTGACACACCCCGACCAATATTGGCCTCAAGCGCCGCCTTCGCCTCATCCGACAGCGCCTCAAAAGAGCCCTGCCCCATCACCGCAAAAAACGACAATCGGCCCAAAGGTGCGCCAATCGTGAAGCTGTCCGCCACCTCATCCAATTTGAAATCATCCAATGTCGACGATCCTGTGAACACGCCGTCGATGAGACCCGTCTGAAGGGCATTATATACCTGATTGATAGGCATCTGCACCGGAGTCGCACCAAGCGCCTCTGCCACTTTTCCAGCCGTCGCGCCCGCTACACGGATTTTCAAGCCTTCCAGATCGCTCGGGCTGCGCACCACTTTATCGCGCATAATCATCACGTTTGGTTCCGACGTCCAAAGCGCCACCGGCACTGTACCCGGAAACTCGCCTCCGATGATGTCCAGCGCATCCCAAAGCGCATCCGCGCCCGATTTACCCTCAGGCACGACGCCTGGAAGTTCCACGATCATGGCCTGCTGAAACTGTGACGACGTATAGCCCTGCAAGCCCCAAGCAATATCTGCTACGCCCTGAACTGCACGGATGTACTGCTCTACAGGGCCTTTGCCCAACTCCCCGCCGTGATAACCGCGCACCGTCAGTGAGCCGTCTGTCGCGGCAGAAAAATCCGCGTTCAGCTTTTCGATGACCGAGGCGTTCACCGTGTGGAACGGCGGCGTAAAGTTCGCAAACTTTAGCTCCTGTGCAATTGCCGGAGCCGCCACAAGAGCCGCCATTGCGGCTGCAAAAAATGTAGTCTTTGGTGTCATGTGTTCCTCTCAAAAACCCGGTCCGCTTCCATGGCGGCTTCGAAACTCAGTGGTGATGCCTATAGAATTGCGCACCTTCAGCCAGAGTGTGCCTCATGATGCAGCAACACGCCAGCACGCAGCGCAGGACCATTCGCCTCATTAACCGATCCATACCAATGCGAACGGTCGCACCGACGTAAAACCGACGTGATACCGACGTTTTGCCGACGTCGTAAAACGGCCTGCCTGACACATAAATCCTGTGACAAATGCAATCGACCAACTTAGCTTTGCATAACCAACACAAGGCCCATTATGACGGATGTTTTCAGCCACCCTTGGCTCGGCGGATTGTTCAACGATCCGGCCACCCAGATGATCTGGTCACCTGACCACCAGATCGCCCATATGCTCGCCTTTGAGGCCGCGCTGACCCGCGCCTTGGCGTCAACTGGCAAGGCGCCCATCGAGGTCGCCGAGAAAATAGCCGAAAAAATTCAAGCATTTACACCTGACATGAAAGGCCTGCGTGCCGGTACTGGCCGTGACGGAGTTGTCGTGCCGGCTCTCGTTCGCCAGCTTAAATCACTCGCTGGCGACTACCCTGAGGTGGTTCACTCCGGCGCAACGTCGCAAGACGTCATCGACACCGCCCTTGTCCTGACACTGCGCGACAACAGCCTCCAATTGCACCAAAGCCTCACTGACGTTCAGGCTGGAATTCAATCCCTCGTCATCAAGTTCGGCACGAACGAAATGATGGGACGCACCCGTAATCAAGCCGCAATACCTATCCACGTCGTGGACCGCTTGACGAGCTGGAGCGCCCCATTGGAGCGTCACAGCATACGGCTAACAAACCTCCGCAAAACAAGCGAAGTTCTACAGCTTGGCGGTGCGGTCGGTACCAACGTCGCATTCGGCCAAGAGATGGAAACGATCGTTCAATCGGTGGCAAATCAGCTTGACCTCTCCGTCGCTTCCCAAGTCTGGCACACGACCCGCGACAAACTGACGGACTATGCAAATTTGCTTTCGATGATCACCGGAAGTCTTGGGAAAATGGGCCAGGACATATGTCTAATGTCTCAGCAAGGCATTGACACGATTAGAATTAATGGCGGCGGCAGTTCGTCGGCAATGCCAAACAAGCAAAACCCAGTCTTGGCCGAACTGCTTGTGTCGCTCGCGCGTTTCAACGCCACTCAAGTCACGGGAATGCATCAAGCAATAGTCCACGAACAAGAACGCTCGGGCGCGGCATGGTCGCTGGAGTGGATGATTTTGCCTCAGATGGCC
>JABDPD010000125.1 GCA_013042895.1 Boseongicola sp.
CCAAAATATCCAAAGCCGCCTTCAGATCCGTGCGATCCACCATCTCGGTCACCGTATGAATATACCGCGTACCCACCACGATGCTGACCGCCCGCGCACCAGCCGCCGCCTGCTGGGCCGCCGCCCCGTCCTGTCCGCCGGACCGCAGCATCGTGCGCTGATACGGAATTTTCTTCTTCTCAGCGAGCGCCGCAACTTCTGCCACCAAAGCCTTATCGGCGATGAAAGACCCATCGCGAATATGCAGACCAAACCCCCTGCCCTGCTGAGTCGTACGATCCTGCTCCGGCACGCCGGGGGTATCGCAAGCCAGAGTCGTATCAACCCCAATCCCAATGTCCGGCTTCACTGAATAGGAAGCCGTCCGCGCTCCGCGTAAACCGACCTCTTCCTGCGTTGTGAACACAACATGAAGCTCCGATTTGGTCTTCGCTTTGCCAAGCCCGCGTGCAGCCTCAATGCCTAGCCAGCACGCAACCCGATTATCCAAAGCCTTGGAAACGAACTTTTCGCCCATCTCCAGAAACGGCTCGTCCATGACAACCATATCGCCGACTTTGACCGTTTCCTTGGCTGCTTCGCCTAGCCCCGTATCCACATAGAACTCATGCGGTTCTGGAATCCGCTTGCGATCAGCAGCAGAGGCAATATGCACGGGTCTACCGGCCGGGTTCATCACCGCTTTCAACTCGCCGTCATCCGTACATACTCGCACTCGACGCGAGAATAGGTTCCGCGGATCGAAACCGCCTACGGGCTGCAAATACAAAAATCCCTTCTCTGAAATATGGCTCACCAAAAAGCCAATTTCGTCCATATGACAGAGCAACATGATCCGCTCTGGGTCCTTGCCTTTCCCTTTGCGCACGCAGTGAAGCGAGCCCATTGCATCCACGTGCACTTCGTCGAACAGCCCTTCGACCTCTCTAAGGATCAGTTCCCGAACGCGCTCCTCGTTTCCCGGGACACCTGGAGTTTCGCAAAGCGACTTCAAAAGCTCGATATTCATCACGCCAACCTCTAAATCTGATTTCCTTACATAATGAGGCCGCAGGCCCCGGGTTCAAGCACGAAACCAGCTGATTTGCCGCTTGGACGCCTTCTCTCTAGAATGAGAGTATTCATGGGAGGATTATGAGTATGCGACAACTGTTTTTCGCCACTGCTATCACGCTGGCCGCCACAACATCCGTTTCAGCAGGTGACGCCGCTCTGCTCATCGGCATCGAGGATTACTCTGCCCTCAACGATCTGCGACGCGGTGACGAAGTAACCGAGCAAGCTGGAGCTTATCAACGCCAAGGCTTCGACGTAATCAGCAGCAGCGACGCCGAGCGCAACGATATGTTCGACGCTCTCTCTGCCTTCGAGAGCGCTGCCTCGGACGCCGAACGCATTTTGGTCGTGCTAGCAGGTCGCTTTGCTCACAATTCTACCGATACCTATCTCCTTCCGTCCGACGCACGCCCCGGCGCACTCTCCAATGTCGCACGCACTGCGTTACCTCTCAGTCAGGTGCTCTCGATCCTGTCCCAAACTCCCGGTCGCTCAATTCTGGCAATCTCCAGTGATGATCTAAGCGGCGAATTCGGCCCGCTCCTAAAAATCGGAGTCGGCGACATCGAACTTCCTCAAGGCACCACTCTTCTAACCGGCCCACCCCGGGCGATTGCTCAAGCCGTACAGCGCATCGCTCGTCCAGGCGAGAACCTAGCAAATCTCCAGAATAGTCGGAGTGTCGAGCTTGGGGGCTTTGTCATGCAAGGGCTGGCATTCATTGAAGAGCCAACCGTCACAACCCCCACAGCACCGACATCCCAGTCGACAACCGATCGTCGCGCCGACATCCTCGCTTGGCGACGAGCAGACGCCGCCGATACTATCGAAGCCTACGAAAGCTACATCAACGCCTTCCCCGACGGGCAATTCACTGCAATGGCCGAAGGCCGAATTGAGGCGATGACCGACACGCCGGAGGCCCGAGCCGAACGCGCGGAAAAGGCGTTGGAGCTAAACCGCGATCAACGCCGCGAGATCCAACGAGATCTCACACTCCTCGAGTTCAACACGAGAGGCATCGACGGCATTTTCGGACGCGGTACACGCGCCGCGATCACTGCCTGGCAAAGAACCAACAATATCGCCGAAACCAGCTATCTCGACCGTGATCAAATCACCCGCCTTGACGCTCAAGCCGAGCGGCGTGCGGCAGAGCTCGAAGCCGAGGCCGAGCGCCGCCGCGAGGAACGCCTCGCACAGGACCTTGCGTTCTGGGAAGAGACCGGTGCGCTGGATGATGAGGCCGGACTTCGCGCCTATCTCAACCGTTTCCCAGACGGTGAGTTTGCAGAGGTCGCGCAATCTAGACTTGAGACAATCGAACGTCGCAAACGCGCCGAAACGAACGCCCGCGATCGACAGCTTTGGGACGAAGCCCGCATTCAGGACACGGCGCAGGCCTATAGCGACTACCTCACCATCGCGCCCGACGGCGCCTTTCGAGAAGAAGCCCAAGACCGGATCACTGAACTCACTCGCGAGGCCCAGCAAACGGACCGGCAGAGACGCGCCATTCAAGAAGAAAACGCGCTCAATCTGAACCAAAATACGCGGCGTGCAATCGAAAGCAGGATGGAACGCCTTGGGTTAAAACCGGGCCGCGTTGACGGTGTTTTTGACGACGATACCCGCCGCGCTGTCAGACGGTATCAAGCTGCAAGGAACCTCGAACAAACCGGCTACATCAGCGAGGAATTCGTCGTTCGCATCCTCGCAGATTCCGTACGTTCTATTTTCAGGTAAACTTAGATGGCAGCGCCTCACTGGCGCCGCCCTAAACTACTTCTTCGTCTTGCCCATGTTCATAAGCTGTGCCTGCATTTCGGCCAATTGTGCGCGAATAACTTCAAGGTCACTCTCTGGTTCTTTCTCGGATTCCGAGGCGTCACCTTCGCCTTCGTTCTCCTGCGATGGCCAACTTGCACCGGCAAAGCCACCCGTCATCGCCTTCACGAAAGCCTCCTGCTGGGCCTTCATCGCCTCAAAGCCCGGCATGCCAGACATCGGCGTAGACATCTGCTCCATCACCTTTGTTTGCCCCTCACGAAGCATGTCAAAGCTCATCGAAAGAAACTGCGGCACGACCGAATTCGCTTGCGAAGTATAGGACCGTACTAAATCCGTCAGAACATCCAACGGCAGGACATTCTCGCCCCGGCTCTCATGCTCCGCGATGATCTGCAGCAAATACTGCCGCGTCAGATCATCACCAGACTTCAGGTCTACGATCTGAACTTCACGACCCTCACGGATGAATCCCGCAATATCCTCAAGCGTCACATAATCAGACGTTTCGGTATTATAGAGCCGTCGGCTTGCATAGCGTTTGATTAAAAGCGGTGTTCCGGACATATCGCCCTCCTCATAGGCTCGCTGCAGTGCAGCCTACGCCCAAGTGCGTCAAATGCAAAGGAAATGCGCGCATGTCTTCGCAAGTGCCGCATTTCAAGCCCGAAACGAAAGAAGCCCGGCGATCAAGCCGAGCTTCCGTCATTGGTTTTCATTCGGCTTAGTGAAGCTTAGCGGCAACTGTGCTAATGGCTTCATCCACCAATGCATCCGCTCGATCCGCTTTCATGTCGCGTGCAATGACTTCAGACGCCGTGCCAATCGCGATACGGACAGCTTCGTCGCGAACTTGGCGCACGGCCGAAGTCTCGGCAGAGGCAATCTGATCTTCCGCAGCTTTCAGGCGACGCTCGATGGACTTCTCCAGATCAAGCTTGGCCTGCTCCGCCGCTTCCGATGCGCTTTCTTTCGCAGCTGCAACAATGCGATCCGCCTGTTCTTGCACATCACGTTGCTTGCGCTCGAAGCTGGCCAACAGCGTCTGAGCTTCCTCTCGAAGCGCGCGCGCCTCGTCGATTTCAGTCTGGATGCCCTCTGCTCGCTTGTCGAGCATACCCGTCAGCATTCCTGGCACTTTAAAGTAAAGCAAAACGCCGACGAATATGGCGAACGAGATCAGGACGATGAAGTCCGTGTTCGCTAAGCTGAAGAACGGTCCCTTCGCTGCAAATGCCGGAGTAGCCGCGACCATTGCGATCAGTGTGATGATGCGTGTCATGGCTTACCCCTTCACTCGCGCGTCAACTGCTGCTGCAATCGCAGCCTTGTCGACGTCGACACCCATTGCGGCCACAACGGCCTCAGCAGTGTCCTTGGCAACGTCTTGAATCGCAGCAGTCGCTCCGTCACGGATTTCCGCGATCTTCGCTTCGCTTTCCGACGTCCGCGCCGCGATCTCGGCATCTGCCTTCTTGATAGCAGCGTCGATCTCGGCCTGTACCTCAGCTTTGGCCTCGGCTCCGATGCGCCCAGCTTCCGCCCGTGCATCCGCCAGAGCCTTGTCATAAGCCGCTTCGGCTTCTGCTGCCTTTTGCTTCAGCTCTTCCGCCGCTGCGATATCATTCGTGATCGTTCCCTGCCGTTCGGCAAGAACAGATGCGATCCGTGGCAAGGCCACTCGCGAGAGCACCATGTAGATGACCACCAACGTAACCACGAGCCAGAAAATCTGGTTCGGAAACGTTGAGAAATCGAGTTGCGGCATACCGGGAGCGGCAGCTGCTTCTGTTGTTTCTGTCGCCATAGCGACCTCCTCAAACCCGTGTCAGACAACCGGGGCCCGCGTCAACGGACACCCGGCGTGTAAGGATCGCGAGGTGTCTTAGACAGCAAACATCAGCAGAAGCGCGACGAGGAACGAGAAGATCCCCAGAGCTTCCGCGAACGCGATGCCGATGAACAGCGTTGCTGTCTGACCAGCAGCGGCCGATGGGTTACGCAGAGCGCCGGCGAGGAAATTGCCAGCAACGTGGCCCACACCGATAGCAGCTGCACCAGAACCGATAGCGGCGAGGCCGGCACCGATGAATTGACCCATTTGAGCGATATTGCCTTCCATTAGACTGTCTCCTTACGATGGAATTGGCTGAATTAGGAACTGACCTTAGTGGCTCGGATGCAGCGCATCCTTCAGATACACGCAGGTCAGAATGGTAAAGACGTAGGCCTGGATAGCGGACACCAGAACCTCAAGACCGTAGATCGCAACGACACCGAAGATGGCGATCGGCGCAACAGCGGCAACTTGAGCAAAACCGGCGAAAACCTTCAGAACCGCATGGCCGGCCATCATGTTGCCAGCAAGTCGGATCGAATGGCTCACAGGCCGTACGAAGTAAGAGATAAGCTCGATCAAAGCGAGGATCGGGCGCAGCGCCAGAGGCGCCGAGCTGACCCAAAAGAGGCCGAGGAACGATGCGCCGTTCTTCACGAAGCCCAGAATTGTAACTGCCAGAAAAACCGCCATCGCCAAAATAGCCGTCACTGCGATGTGGCTTGTTGTGGTGAAGCTCATCGGGATCAACCCGAGGAAGTTCGAGAACAGAATGAACAGAAACAGCGTCATGATGTAGGGGAAGTACTTCAGGCCATCTTTGCCCGCGACATCCTCAACCATCTTGTAAACAAAGCCATACGCCAACTCTGCAACCGACTGCGTGCGTGTCGGAACCACTGCGCGGCCTCGTGTGCCAAGGATCATTAACGCTGCAATCGCCAGGATGGCCGCTGCCATCCAAAATGTCGCGTTAGTGATAGTGAACATGCCCACTTGGTCGCCCGCGTCACCAAACAGAGGCTTGATGATGAACTGGTCCATCGGGTGAAACTCAAGCCCGCCGCCTTTAGCTTCTTCTGCCAATTTCAGTCCCTCTTCGCTTCGTCTTCGGCCTCTTCAGGCGTCGGACCACCGTTCAATTCCTTGGCTGTGCGCATCATCGTCTGGATGCCAGCCGCAAATCCCAAAAGCGTGAATGTCACCATCAGGAACGGCTCAGTTCCAAAGGCAGCATCCAGCCCGTATCCCATGCCAAAGCCGATCCCCAGCCCTGCAACCAGTTCGATCACCATCCGCCAGGCTTGCTGCGCCTGAGAATAATGTTCGTCCATGTGGGGCTTCGGCGCGTATTCGGCACGCTTATCGGCCAGCTTACGCTCCAAGGCGTCAAGCCGGGCCTTCGGATCATCTTGATCGGTCTCGGCCACGGGCCATGCCCCCATGAGAAGTTGAGCAGGATTTACGTCACAGACCCCAATGAGTCAATCACACCCCAAATAGCCCTAAAGCACTGATAAATATGAAACTAACTCAATTTAACCTAAGTGTCGCACCGCAGCTCAAGTTCAACCAAATGGTTGAGCTTTGCGGCCCAAGCGCAAAATTCGTCCATCAATGCACAACAGACCCACCGCAATAACCGCCATGCCAATGCCCTGAATGAACAGCAATTCCTCGTTCAAAAACACCACGCCGAGCCAGATTGCTGAAATTGGCGTGATCAAACCGATGACCGACGACGACGTCCCGCCCACGCGCGGGATAAGCCAGAAAACCAGAATGAACGCCGCCGAGGTCAAAACGAACCCGACAATCACCAAACTCGCCCATGTTTCGGCCCGCGTTACCACGGGTAGCCCTTCAATGATCAACGCCACAGGTGCCAACAACAAAGTGCCAAACAACAGGGACCAAGCCGTCATCACCGTGCGCTTCACCCCGTCCATATAACGCACCATATTCACCGAAATCCCGTAGCAAACTGGCGCACTGATCGCAGCCAGCATCGCCCAAGGGTTTGACTCGCCCAGCCCCTCAAACTCTGGCCAGACCACAATCATGATCCCGGTAAACCCAAGCATAACGCCTACGGACTTTGACCAGATAGCTTTCTCACCGCCTGGCCATATGTGGCTGATGATAACCACAAGGATTGGCATCATTGCATTCACGATCCCCGCCGCACTCGATGTGATAAACTGTTGCGCATAAGGAAAGATCGTTAAAGGCAGAGCATATTGAAAGACTCCAAAGACCGCCAGGATCCCGGCCATCCGCAAGGGAACCGCCGTGCGCTCATGCCGTAACAGCACCCAAATCCAGCACCCCAACGCTCCGAACGCGATGCGCCCGAAAGACGTAGTAAATGGCCCCAATTCGCGCAACATGATCTCGTTAAAAAAGAAGGTCGAGCCCCAGCCAAAGCCGAGCAGAAAAATGATCGCCCAATAGCGGTATTGCATGAGGTTCTCCTTCGCGAGGTCACCCTATCGCTAATCCCACTACAAAAGTCATTCCGATTCTTGATCAAACCAATCACCATCCGACTTGACCAACCGCCCATACGCCCGCTACGGCCAAGGTGTGACCGACAGCAGCCGCCTCGATACCGCGTTCTCCGCCCTCGCTGACCCGACCCGTCGGCGCATCCTCGAGATGTTGCTAGAAGACGATATGGCTGTGACCGACGTAGCCGACCCCTTCGAGATGTCGCTCGCCGCAATCTCAAAGCACCTTGCCATCCTCACCCGCGCCGGCATCATCACTCAAGAGAAGCGAGGTCGCGTGAAATGGTGCAAGCTAAACCCCGACGCCCTGCGCGATACTTCTGTCTGGATGCAAAGCTTTGGTCAGTTTGACGCCGTGGATCTCGACGCATTCGAGACATTCCTCGAACGCGAACTCAAAGACGACTAGACGGCCCGCTCGCGCAAGAGCATCAACAGCGCCAAGATTGTCAGCCCAACCCCTGGCAACAGAACCAATGGCGGCACATCCCGCACTAGGACCAGCTCCCAAAGGATCACCCAGCTTGGGATCAAATACGTGTAGGCCATTACCTTCGCTGCCTTCAGCCGCATCGAAGCAAACTGAACCAAACTGATCGACGCGACTGAGGCAAAGACCACCAGATACCCCAGCACCGCCCAGACGAGCAATGGCAACTCCGCCCAATTCGTCTCCACGAACCGAGGCGCTCCCAAGGTCCCCACTAATATCGCGCCTCCCACCATTGTGCCCAATGCAAAGGCAAACACGCCCTCGCCCCTGTTCAGCCTTGGCACCAAGGGGATGTAAAGTGCATGCGCCACGCAGCCGACGAAAAAGATCACCTCCCCGATTCCAACGTCAAACGCCAGAAATGCCGACAAATCGCCCCGGAAAATCACCCAAAGCGCTCCAATGGCCCCAAAAGCCAACGCCAATGCCATCCGCCTGTTCGTGACCTGACCCATGATGAGCCAGCCAAAGCCCGCTGCCATTACAGGTGTCAGCGTGAACACAGCCGCAGTCGACACCGGATGCGCCGTCTTTAACCCCTCAAACATCAAGACGAAGTAGGACCCGAACAAACCGCCCAGCAACAAATACCGCCACGACGCCCGTAGAGCTTCTCGCCCCAATTGTCCTGCAAGTCCCGCGATCACGCTCACAATCAAAGCCGCCAGCAAGAACCGCACCGCCGTCAAGGCCAACGGGTCGATCTCATTGGCGATCCGCCCTCCAAATGAAAACGACCCTGCCACCAAAGCCGAAAACGCAACCATTCCAAGATGACCCTGCAGCTCATCCGAGCGCGAAACCGCGCGCGACGTCACCACGATTTTGCTTCTTCCTTGAGGAACTTCAGAAACGTCTGAACTTTTGTTGTGCGATGCAAATCCACATGCGTCACCAACCACAACGGAGCGGTCCAGTCCTCCAGCGGATCGAACAGTTGAACCAGCCCCTTATGACGCTCCGCGTCCCATGTTGACGCAAACCCAATCCCCACACCCGCAATTATCGCATCCCGCAATACTCGATTATCTGTGCCTCGAAAAATGAATCGGTCCGAGGGCACCTTTTCGCGCAGCCAGCGCGCAAATGGAGCGCGACTCTCTGAACTGTCGAGCGTCACAAAGTCATGCTCTGCCAGATCGTCAATCGACGCTGGCCGCCCTTTTCGAGCGATATATTCCTCAGACGCATAAAGTGCGATTTCCTGCGGGACAAATGGCTGAACTACGTTATCCGGGTTGTCTGGCGCCCGCCCAGCCCGGACCGCCACATGCGCCTCGCCATACTCAAGACGAAGCACCGTGTCGCCAGTAATGTAGCGCACAACGAGATCGGGATAGAGCGCCTGAAACCGTGCCAAGACGGGCGTCAAGCGAGGTGAGACTGAAGTGAGCGAAGTCACCACCAACTCGCCCGAAACCTCATCACCACGTCCACGAATGCGGCCCACCAGTTGCGTGAACTGATCATCCGTCGCCTGCGCAACCTGTAGCAAATCAAGTCCAGCCTCAGTCGCCGTATAGCCTCGCGCGTGTCTCTGGAAGAGTTTCACGCCGAGACGTGCTTCCAGCGCATCGATATGGCGAATGACCGTTGCGTGATGCAC
>JABDPD010000131.1 GCA_013042895.1 Boseongicola sp.
ATGAGGCGATCCCGATCGCGTTGTCCTGTGTCCAGCGCAGCGCCCGACGCCGCACCCGTGCCATGCGTTCGTGCAGATCAATCGGCATCCGCGCAACCACTTCCGAAGATAGTTTCCGGCGAAGTCCGATCTTTACCGATCGACTTTCCAGCGTGTCCCGCTGCCCACCGATCCCGGCGATTGCCATCGGACACCATGTCGAAAACAGGGTGGGCGTCAGTTCTCCACCCTTTTCCACGACACGGAGCACGCGGGCGGTGCGGCGGGTGTGTCCGCTATTGAGAATTCCAGTTAATTCCTCATCCTGGCGCATCCATGTGTCGGCCTCATCCAGAAGCAGAGACGGCCGCCATGCCTCGATCGCGCGGAAGACGCCTGCGCTTTTTGCGTTGGACAGGATCATGCCGCGACTAACCAAGGCTTCAAGGTTTTCCAGCAAGGTGGACTTGCCGCAGGCTTTCGTCGGGCTTGTGATTAACAGGCGCGGCCAAAGACGCCACTTGTCCATAAGATAGGACCCCAGAACCCACAGCGTTGCTGCATCTGCGTCCGTCGGGCTGGCGAAGACAACATGGGCGCGAAGGGTGTTGCGGATTTCTTCAGCCAGCAAAGATCCCACGACCTTTTCGGGCCAAGGCTCTAGTGATTCGACAACCTCGTCGCCCTGGTTCCCGCCGCTGGCCTTTTTCACTTCACTGCGAAGGACTGAGACAGACACGTTCAAGGCGGTGGCCGCCGGTTTCAGTTCCCGGTCGCGCTCCAGCGGTGGAAGAGACGCCAAGCGGGCGATTTCTTCCTTGTCCCGGCGGCTGCCCGCGAGGTTTTCATCCGAAATATTTGGCATCCTGTCGTCGGCCAACATATCGGCGGGCGGAATATGGTCGTGATCACTCATGACAATCCTCCACCACAATGGCGTCTTCGACCGGGAATAGATCTTCGGTGGGGCGGCACATGATCACGCGCCGCTTCGGGCTGGGATGCCCGTTGGGACTGCGGAAATGCCGCATGAGCGACATGGCAAGATTCCTCGGCGAAGGATCAGAGGCGTCTCGCGCCACTGCGGTCATATAGTGAACCTGCGATTCGTCAGAACGGGCCATTAGCGTGCCCTCCGACGATCGCGCGCCTCGCGCCAGTTGATCAAGACCTGGAGGCCCTGCGGTGTGTCGATGAAAGGCGCTAGGTCGTCCTTGGAGAATCTGTCAAATGCGGCCTCTACAGAAATCTCCGCAAATTCGCGCGATAGGGCCGTAAGGGACGAATAGGCCAAACCAACATTCTCACGGTCAGAAAGGCGAAGCCCCGCGACGCTTTTGAAGACCAACCATCCGTAAGCGTCGTCTAGGGTCAGGGCGTGAACCAAAGTCCGAGCCACAGCATTGTGATTTTCACTCGAAAGTATTCCTGTAGTATATTGTTTTGTGTCATTAAATTGCCTCTTGCAGTCTTGTAGGGCAGAGCACTTCGCGGTAGGTTGGCAAACCGTTTCAAAGTCCGGCCCGTCGCGTTGCTCTGCTTGCGGCGGGTCATTTTATTGAGCGGGGGTGAGTTTGGCGGCCTGATCTGCCTCCCAAGCCTCGAGATCGCTGAGCCTCCAGTAATTCAGGCGGTTGATCTGAATGGGCTTGGGAAAGCCCAGCGCATCATCGTGCCACCAGCGCCAGATGGTGACGCCGGATCTTTGATAGCGCTTCTGGACTTGGGGTCCGGTGAGAATGGTATCGGTCATTGGCCAACCTCGGTTTGAATTGCGGTTGGCCACCTAAGTTCACGACATTTTGCAGCAATTCAAAGGTATTGCGGTCCGGCAATTTCGGAGAATTACACGGACTCCCTGTCGTCAAGCGACAGCACCGCGCCCAAAAGCTTCGGCCATGCGCGGAAGTTAGGCTGTTTTCCAGATAGCACGCGCTCTATCCGCGCAATCGCCTCGGTGACTGCGCTTCGCTGTAATCCGAATTCCTCCTTGCACGTTGAGAAGGCGGATTCGGACTTTACGCTCTCACGCCGAAGCACGCTGTAACGAAGCCAAATGTCGACGTCACGACTATCGGTTTCTACCGACTTCTTGCGACCTCTTTTGTGCTTCACTTTTCCTTCAATGAGATCGGCAAGGAAATTGCGCTCATCCTGCGATAACGTCGCATGTTGGTCCCTTAGCCGCTCGACAATGCCAGACATGTCGCCATCGCGTTGCGCCTGCAAGACAATTCCAATCCCGACCAGATCAGCCATCATTGGCCCCCTTGAGCGGAAATGCCCCTTCAGCCT
>JABDPD010000133.1 GCA_013042895.1 Boseongicola sp.
GCTCTATTCGTCTCGCAACTGGGATATTGAAGACACTTTTGCGATGATCGCGGAAGCGGGCTTCAAGGAAGTCGAAGGCGTTGGACCGCAGTATGAGGATTTGGCCAAGACCAAGTCCTTGCTTGACGCCCATGGCATGACAATGCCGACCGGGCATTTTGCGCCGGATCTGATCGAAAGCAACCCGGAGCGCGTTCTTGAAATCGCGCGGGCATTGGGGATCAAGACGATCATCGCGCCCTACATTGCGGCCGAAGATCGCCCAACAACACTTGCCGGGTGGAAAGAATTTGCCGGTCGGCTTGCCAAGATGAGCGAGCCAGTCGTGGCGGCAGGCTTAGAGTTTGCTTGGCACAATCATGACTTTGAATTTGAGCCGGTTGAGGGCAAGAGGCCGCTTGATGTCATTGCTGCAGCGTCGGAGAACATCATGCTGGAGCTTGACCTGGCATGGGTGCATGTCGCGGGAGAGGACCCTGTGGCTTGGCTAGAGAAATATGCAGGACGCATCAGCACGGTTCACGTCAAGGACGTCGCATCAGAGGGCGAGAACGCCGACGAAAGCGGTTGGGCGGATGTCGGGTATGGCGTCATGAATTGGCCGGCCATAAAGATCGCAATGGATGCCGCTGGTGTGAGCCGCTACGTCATTGAACACGACAACCCAAATGATCACAAACGCATGGCGACCCGATCACTGGCCACCGTTCAGGCGTTTTGAGAAAGATAAGATGATGAAGAAGTTCGGTGTAGGCATAATCGGCTGTGGGAATATCTCATCCGCGTATCTTAAGCTGGCGCCTTTGTTCGGCTCAATTGAGGTTTTGGCGGTCGCCGACCTCAATACGGAGGCTGCCGCAGCGCGCGCAGATGAGTTTTCGGTGCGTGCCGATACAATTGACGATCTGCTGGCCTCGGATGATATTGAAATCGTGGTTAACCTGACCATACCCGCCGCACATTTTGAGGTAACAAAGCGTATTCTGGAAGCCGGGAAGCACGCTTATTCCGAGAAGCCATTTGTCTTGACGCTTGAAGAGGGCGAAGCCCTTCGCGCACTGGCGGCAAGTAAAGGGCTCCGGGTCGGCTCTGCGCCCGACACCTTTTTAGGTGGCGCGCACCAGTTGGCACGCGCCACCATCGACGATGGCAAGGTCGGCAAGATCATTGGGGGCACATGCCACGTCATGTCGCACGGCATGGAGAACTGGCACCCCAACCCAGACTTTTTCTTTCAGCCCGGCGGCGGCCCGATCCTTGATCTGGGTCCTTACTACGTAACCAATCTTGTGCAGCTAATCGGACCGGTCAAAGCCGTGTCGGCCATGGCGTCTGCCAGTTTCAAGACCCGCACTATTGGCAACGGCCCGCGGCTGGGAGAGACCGTCCCGGTCGAAACGCCAACAAATATCCATGCTGTCTTGGAGTTCTGCAACGGCGCCCTGATTACACTTGGTGCAAGCTGGGACGTCTGGGCGCATCGTCATGAAAATATGGAGCTTTATGGCAGCAGCGGATCACTCTACGTGCCCGATCCCAATTTCTTCGGAGGCGATATTCTTTTGGCGGAGCAAGGAGCTGAGCCGACCAAAGTTGCTCCGCAAGACCACCCATTCGGTGTTCCAAATATGCAAGACGGCAAAAATGGCGATCGGGCCAACTATCGATGCGCCGGGCTTGCTGAAATGGCGGCGGCAATTGAACAAGACCGACCTCATCGCTGCAGCATAGAGCTTGCGACTCATGTTGTGGAGGTTATGACGTCGATCCTGCGATCGGCCGAGGAGCGCAGTTGGATTGAAATGGTTACCACTTGCGATAGGCCTGAAGGACTGACCCCGGAGCAGGCAAGGCTTCTGATGTCCTAAAAAAGATTGCAAACAGATAGTTAAGGTGAAGTTCAAGTAGAGCTGCCAATCCCTTTGCTGGCATCAAGTTTGCAATTTCAATACGCTGCCTTGGCTCTTCGGATCGCCAACTCCTTGACTGCGTAACTCTCGATGACGCACAGCGTTGCCATTCCAGTATTTGTCTTGTCTCGAGGGAGTAAGTCCGCAAGTGCAGAGAGCAACTCGGCCTGAGTAGTCTGGTGACCGAGAGGTTGAAACTCATGGAGATTGCAGGCCGTAAAATTCGACAAACCCGCAAAACCCCTTTGAAGGGTGCTTCAAGCTGTAGGTTGCATCGGAGGAAATGGGCTCGTTGCCGCCATCGGATCGATCACAACATGAGTGGATTTGACCTCACATTGAACGGCCGCTCTCGCCATATTGCCC
>JABDPD010000136.1 GCA_013042895.1 Boseongicola sp.
TCATTATACCGAGCGGAGAGGGCGAGGCGCGAGTTAATCCCTTCACGAGCATATGACAGCCCGAGGTTGGAGCGTTTAAGATCTAGCGCGTCGGCGGCTGTAGTCGAGCCACCGTCTTCCCCTTCGATCCCTGCGCCGATTGTAAAACGCAAACGATCTACACGGGTTTCGCTGGTTAGCGAGAAGCCCAGATTCGTGACGCTCGTTAGCGTGGTGCCATCTGGCGTCGACGAAAGCGAAGGGTTGTCGCTGACCTCTAGGCCAGTTGAGAAGGATAGATTGCCGCGAATGCCAGTCCCCTCCTGAGCCAGGAGGGGTGTCGCTGTAATCGCTGCAAGCGAAAGGGCGGCAGATGCTAGTCGTCCCGGTCGCGATGTTTTCATGTTTTTCTACTCGAAGAGGCGTCTCTCAGGTACAATGATAACATCACCGTCAGCAAGAACAATGTCTGATCCGAGCGAGGCGCCACTTGCGATTGATTTATAGTTGATCCGCGTGACTGATTGTTCACCTGTCGAAGGATTCGATCGGCGCAACAAGATGCGTTTGGTAGCAGCAAATCGCGTAAAGCCACCTGAAGTTGCAAGAGCCTGAAGAACTGTTGTCCCACGTTCCAACCGCTTTTGCCCCGGTGCGCCAACTTCACCTAACAAGTAGATGTCGATGGTTGGGCCTACTTGCGGACCCGTAGCCTGAACCCGCGGCCGCAGAGCCTGAACGGTTACAAAGACTGTTGGAGTAGATGCGAAATTAGAGGCAATGCTTGAAGCAATTGTGCCGGCAACGGCGTCCGGTGATCTTCCACCGGCCTGTACACTCCCCGCAAATGGAAATGTGATCGTGCCATTAGGAAGCACCAGCAATGAACGGTTCAAGGACGGATCCTCAAGGACTTCCACCGCAAGCGTATCACCACTGCGAATGCTATAGTCGCTTTGCGCATACGCGACGGTTGCCGCCATAAACGCGAAAATTGCCAATATCAGAGTCTTCATCTTCGTCACCCCCAAAAACAATGTCCCGTTCACTATGGGACCCTTTACATTACGATCAAAGCGCCAATTCGTTATGCGATGCAACGGTTAACGCGTTGTGTTCAAAGGGCTACATGCCGAAATCACTCGGTTGCAGCCCCCGTAGTCAGTCTTTCTACAGCCGTGCGGGCCAATGCTATCTGAGCCCGCGCATCATTCTCGTCCACCAGAGACAAAGCAAGCTCATAGGCTGTTATGGCATCCTCTGACCGTCCCAGCGCCTCGTAAGCGCTCGCAAGGTGGTATTGGACAATCGGATCACCGCTCAAAGCACGAGCCGCTGGCTCGAGGTACTCAATGGCTTCCTCCGAGTCGCCGCGTCGATGAAGAATCCAGCCGTATGTATCTTGAAATGGAGGGACCTCTGTGCCGCGCAGGCGTCGTGCGATGGTGAATGCGCGTTCGAGGCTTTCGTCGTCAGTCTTGTACGTCGCAAGCAGGCTGGCCAAGTTATTGGCAATAACGAGTATGCCGGAATTTTGCTCATACATCGACGAGTATATTTCAATCGCGCCGTCGATATCGTTCGCACGCTCAAGAAAGGTCGCCTTGGCCCAAAGCAGGTTTGGTGCGTTTGGACTGACCAATAGTGCGGCATCTAGAGTGCTGCGCGCGTCCTCAGAACGGCCTTGAGCACTCTGAGAGCGCATAAGCTGCACCCAAGCACTTTCGAAGGTCGGATCAGCATCTGTTACGGACTTGAAAGTGCTCTCGGCGTCCGCAAAATCCTTCAGTGCAAGCTGCGCTCTACCGAGTACCATTGCGATTCGTGGGTTTTCAGGTTGCTTGGCGACGATCTCATTTGCGAGTGTCAGAGCTTCTTCGCGTTCGCCAGAGCGCAAACGCTCGCGTAGAAGCAGAATTTGTGCCGCAACATCAGAATCCGCACCCTCTGCGATGCCTTCCAAAGCCGCGATAGCCTGATCGCGACCGTCGCGTCGGGACAAAACCTGAAGTCGGAGTGTGTCTGCCATCCGTTCAGCTCGGGGATCGTTGCTGCGGCGAAGCGACGATTCCACCTGAAGCGCGCGCGGCCAGTCTTCGGACTGAAGATAGATATTCCCAAGTGCCTGAAGGAGCGACACATTCGAAGGCGACTGGCGCAGTGCACGAACAAGGGCGTCTTCGGCTGGTCGCAGGCGTTCAGTGGCGACAAGTGTTCGAACAAAACGCAAGGTTTCTTCTGGCGCATAGTTCGAAGCTTCCGCAGCAAGTGAAAGCATGTCTTGCGCAAGTTCCGTCTCGCCGGCGCGCTGGTGCGCCCGGGCCATGAGTGTCATTGCCTCGAAGTCCTGCGGCTCTTGATCAAGAGCGCGGCGTAGGGCGTTGATCGCCTCGGTCACTTCGTCGCCCTCGATCAACCATCCTGCGCTGAGCTTGAGTGCCGCCGACTGGGAGGCGTCCCGAGCCAGAACTTCCTCAACAAGAGTGCGCGCGCCTACCTCGTTGCCATCGGAAATCAACATGCGCGCAAGTGTGACCTTGAAGCTGCTGGTTTGATCGTCTTCCGGGTCGGCACCATCGACGATGGCCTGCATTTCCGCAATGCCTGCGGGACGATCTCCCCCGTCGTACAAAACGCCGGCGCGGAGCGCGCGCAAAACCGGGTTGTTCTGATAAGAGTCCAGGGAACCCTCAATCTCAGAAAGAGCGGCTTCATCACCTTTGGTGGTCCGAATGAAACTGATCAGCGCAATTTGAAGGTCGATGCTATCCTCTGTCGCCGCGATTTGTTCGCGCAGGAATTCTTCCGCACGCTCAGGCTGACCCAGTGCCGTCAGCAGTCGAACAAGCGATCCCTTTGAAGAGGCATCGTCAGGAAATGCTGCAACCGTGGCGCGCAAGTGATCTTCAAGGGCCTCATATTCTTCAAGCTGTGCCAGAAGGGATGACTTCATCCCATAAAAGAACTCCGAGTCTGGCTCGATCTCGATAGCTTTGTCGATGTATTGTGCAATCTCATCCTGCCGGTTCTGACGGGAAAGCCCCTCAATTACGACCCGCAAGAGCGTTGTGCTCTCGGGGTTTGTTGCAGTGAGCGCCTGCGCTTCAGCAGTTAGCTCGCTGATCCGCTGATCATCTTCGTCCAACACCGCAGCGCGGAAGGAGATCACCATTTCGATGACGTCCACACCCTGAACCCTTTCGCTCGAGACCAACAAAGGTTCAGCGTGGCGCTCGGCCTCGTCCCAGTTGCGCGCTTCAATCGCCATTTCGGTCAGTGCTAATCGTGCATCCAGATCGTCGGGATTCTGTTCAGCGAGGCGCAGAAAATTCGCATAGGCATCGCTGAAATTGCCACGCTCGCGGACGGTCTCTGCATAGAGACGGCGGCCTTCTACATGGAACTCGTCTAGGGACAGCACGTTACGCAATTCGACAAGAGCGCGCTCCACGTCGCCGCTGGCGAACAGTTCCAGACTGTTGTTGAAATGACCCTCGGCACGTTCCTCGGCGCTATCGCACGCTGCAAGAAAGACCAACGTTGCGCATAGCGCAAGCCCGCGGGAAACAGAGGAAGAACGCATAAAAAACTCCTTAGCACTAATTGGAGCGACACTAACAAACACACACGGGCGCAACTAGCCCAGCAAACTCACTGTTGCGCGATTAAGACGGTTGGATCAGTACCCCGTCCCACGAAGTACGACATGAACGGTTTTGCCGAGAATACGGATATCCTGCCAAGCAGACAAGCTGGCGTCATACGCATCATCGTAGTATGCGCGGTCGGCGAAATCTGTCTGGTTACGCTTAGACACCTGCCACAGACCAGTCATCCCGGGACGAAGGCTGTAATAGCTGCGGCCGGGATAGAGCGCTTGTTGACAAGGAAGCATTGGGCGGGGTCCGATCAGGGACATATCCCCGAAAAGAACGTTGAAAATCTGAGGAAGCTCGTCGATGGACGTCCGGCGCAGGGCACGCCCAATCCGCGTGCAGCGAGGATCATTCGAAAGCTTTTGCTTAGCATTCCACTCTCGGCGCGCTTCCGGGTTCTCGGAAAGATGAGTTTCAAGCAGCACTTCGGCATTCGGTACCATGGTGCGAAACTTCCAGATCGTGAACCGTCGCCCATCGCGACCAACACGCTCTTGGCGGAAAATCGGAGAATGCCCATCGGAAGCGATCATCACTGCGATCAGAGCGAGAAACGGTGCAACAAATGGCAGGGACGCCAAAACCAGTGCTACATCTACAACCCGTTTAAGCCCGGAGCGGTAAATGCCTTTGGTTTTGATTGGTCCTGATACAGGAAGCGCGTCAACATTGGCCGCGCGAGAATTTGCAACGTTCGTTACATGTACCGTCATACTTTTTACCGAAGAACCTTCGGCCCCCTAAAACTCACTAGACCCATACACAAACCAACGCGGCAACAGCGACCGACAGGCGGGCCTTGGCTATATCTAGCATTTTGAAGCTCGCATTGGAAGAATTCCCTTCGATTTCAGCCCTTTTTGCGAGCAATTCCGGTCTCGCATTGATCCAGATTTGAGCACTTAGCTTGAAAAACTGCAAAAAAGTGCCTTCCAACAGCCATATTCTCGCCGCATTCATCGGCGGCCTCCAAGCGCTACAAACACCGTTTTGGTAAACGATTGCTTAAGATCTGCACAAATTGTCCACAAATCGTCGACGATCCGTTAACCCCATTTGTGCGAGCTTTTCCTATGATTCGTGGAAACATGCGTTTTTTGGATGCGGAAATTCATAAAATTCGTAGCAGCGACATTATATAGCCTTTAAGTCTAATTAATCTTCGATTGGGAAACGGGGTCGCTGACCTCAAGACAGTAGCGAGACTATGACGAGTAACGACCTTTACGTTGAGTATTTCGGTTTCACCGAGCGACCGTTCACGCTGTTGCCCGATCCAGATTTTCTGTTCTGGTCTCGCGCGCATCGACGGGCGTTTTCGGTGTTGGAGTTTGGCGTTATCACACGTGCCCCGATCACGGTAGTGACGGGCGAAGTAGGGGCTGGCAAAACTACCCTCATTCAGAAGCTTCTTCAGGCGCTCGACGACGATATTACGCTCGGACTGATTTCGAACGCTCAGGGCGGGCGGGGCGAGTTATTGCAATGGGTGCTAAACTCGCTTTCGATTGAGGCTGACTTGACTGGTGCCTACGTGTCGATGTTCCAGCAACTCCAAGACTTCGTTATCGAGGAGTATGCCAGCGGACGTCGCGTTGTTCTTTTGATCGACGAAGCCCAAAACCTCAGTATCGAAGGGTTGGAAGAACTACGGATGCTGACCAACATCAATTCCAACAAAGACGAACTGTTACAACTGATTTTGGTAGGTCAGCCAGAGCTGCGGCAGATGATCATGCGTCCAGAGTTGAGGCAGTTTGCTCAGAGGGTGACAGCCACCTACCACATTGGCGCGTTGGATCGTGCAGCTGTGGCAGGATATGTACAGCACCGACTAAATCATGTCGGCGGATCAGGAAATGAGTTTACGTCGGACGCGATTGGCCTCATTCATGAGCACTCGCGGGGCATACCGAGATTGGTGAATAAATTGTGTGATTTTGCAATGGTTTATGCAGCTACTGAAGAACGTCGCGTTGTTGATGGCGCGATCATCGAAGAGGTCCTGGAAGACGGGATCTTCCTACCAGCCGTGCAATCAGCTGGAGACGCGGCCGAATGACATCAGATTTCAGATTCTATCGGGCGCTTTTTGTGAAGCGATTACCCTTGATGGCGACGATCTTCGTGCTCTGTTCTGCGATCGGGATAGGTTTGGCGTTGATGCTTCCATCCAAGTATATCGCTGATGCGACACTGCTGGTCGAAAGCCCACAAATCCCGGATGAGCTTGCGGCCTCAACGGTTCGGACGTCTCCTACGGAAAGGCTGCAAATCATCGAGCAGCGGCTCATGACGCGTGCCAATCTCATTGATATCGCCAATGAATTCGAAGTGTTCAGTGGCCGAGGGCGGATGACACCTGACGAGGTGGTCGAGGAGATGCGTGATCTCACCGAAATCCGTCGCACCGCCAGTCGCGGCGGCGCCACCTTCATGACGATTTCGTTTCGGGCAACCTCTCCCAATC
>JABDPD010000139.1 GCA_013042895.1 Boseongicola sp.
ATGCAGGATTGGTGTCCAGATTCAGGCTGCCTGTGTAGGCATCGCGATTGACGGACACAAAGAAACCGCCGCCAACGAGGTCAATGTGCAGGGGCACACCTTCAAACATGACACCTTTGCCAACAGGCCCGAAGGGCATCAGCGGATTGTCGTCCAGCTTGGGGCCACGCTCGAAATCTTCATGCGTCACAACGTGCGCGTTCTTCAGTCCACTGATTGGAATGAGCTGCGGTGAACGGGCGTTGCTTGTGACAAACAAGGATGGTTGGGCGTCGCCGCCAAATGGGCTTTGGTGGTTATAGGCGATCATGTCGAGCGGCTGGCCGTTGCCATAATCCATAATGGTATGTGCCGCGATCTTGGCACCATCTTTGATCTCGGACAGAGGAACCAAGACAATTGGGCTGCAAGTATAGGCCGCAACCAGCTGAGGCTCTCCATCAATCTCCTGAATTGACATGGCCCGAATGGGCGCACGGCTCTCATACTGGTCATGTGCGATGTGGTACATCTCCACATTGGCAACGCTTTGCGTGCCATCAAACGGGTAGGAAATGCGACGCAGGGACGAAAGGAAGTTGTCGGTTGCGACTCCTGCGACGAAGAGTTCGCCTTTGTAGTATTCCATGTCCATGATAGCCAGAGTGCTCAAGGGCACTGCCGTCTTGGCGGTATCACGCGGCATCGCTGGTCCCACACCGCCGGAGCGCCCGTTAAATGTAATCTCGCCATCGGGGAATTCGTTCAGCGCTTGCCTCTGAAACTCAAACGAAGAAAGGTCCAGGAGGCGAAGGCTCTGATCTTGTGAGACGACCACAATTGCAGGCTGAGAGACAAGATTTCCGATCCGGGTTACCGAGATGTAAACTTCGTTTGAAACCGGGTGTGCGGCAATATCGTTGATTTGGATGGCCCCGGCGCCGACACCAAGCAGTTCAGCGATTTTCGCATCGATGTTGGCAATTGAGCTCGGCATGATCTGTTCTGGACCACCCGTCGCGGGCATCTCGAATGCGTAGATGGCACCGTTGTAATTGTCGCCCACAAAGAGCGTCCCCTCCTCGGTGAACTCAAGCGCGCCCGCGAATTTGATGTCGAGATCAGTTTCAGCCAGCGCAGCTGTACCGATTGTCAGCGCAGCGGCTAGCGAGATCGTGTACCTCTTGGTCTTTGACATTTTTTGTACTCCCATCTGTGATTGTCCGCGTCCGGCGAAAGGCCAAAGAACTGCGGCATTTGGTGTATCTGTTGCAAAGAGATGGCCAACCCTTCAAAATGAATCAAATGAAATGATTTCAGTATGTATGAATTGGATTCAACCATGAGTGCGCCGCCGCTTTCAAAAATTGACCTCAACCTCTTGGTCGTTCTCGACGTCCTGCTGCGGGAGAAAAGCGTTGGTCGGGCTGCGGGTCGCTTGAACCTGACCTCCTCAGCGGTCAGCCATGCCCTGAAGCGCCTGCGACGGCTCTTTGACAACGAACTGCTTGTACGAGACGGGCGACGCATGGTGCCGACGGCACGGGGGCAAATCCTTGCCGAGACATTGCCGTTACTGCTGGCGCAGGTTGAACATACACTTGCAGAGCCGGAACCGTTTGACCCGGCCACCTCGACCCGAAAATTCTGCTTGGCCGCTCCTGACTTCATTTCACCGTTGCTGCCACACCTTCTGAAGCTGATCGCGAGCGAAGCTCCGGGGGTCAACGTGGAGATAGCGGCATTTTCTCCAACTTGCGCTTTGGAAATGCAGCAGGGACGCTACGACGCGCTCATCGCGCCGAGCTTCAAGCAGACTGATGACCTGCGGGGCGTCGAGTTGGGCTCATGGCAATGGGTGACATTTGGCCGAAAAGACCACCCCGCATTTTCCAACTGGTCGCTGGAAAACTGGGCAGCGTTTCCGCATCTTCTCGTTAGTGCATCCTCGCCTACAGGCCGCAACCCAATCGACCTCGCGGCCTCAAAGCTTGGCGCAACGCGCAACATCGGAGCAGTGCTACCTCAGTTTTCCATGGCAGCACCCGTCTTGTCCGCAACCGACCTTCTTCTAACTGTTCCGTCCATCGCAATGCGCGATGCGGCGGCGGCTTACGGCTTGGTGCAACGGGACCTGCCTTTCGAGATTGCGCCGTTCAAGCTGTCGCTCTTTCACAATGCAACAAGCGGAGATGAACCGGAACTGCGATGGTTCCGGTCCCATGTTTCTAATGCTGCGAGTAACTTGATCGAATAGGATTAGCGTGCCCTACGTTTTTTGAGAGGTCTGTTTTGGCTGCCTCGTTTCGCGAGGGTATGCTTCGCTGCAAGAGCGCCTATGCTGTCCATGGTTCATATGACTGCTTCATCCGCTATGCGGTCATTTTGGCGACGTGCAGCTAATGACTGCTCTCAGTCCGGAGCAGACATCTATAAGATCGCCATTTCAAAAGGGCGTGGGCCTCGCGATCCGATCAATAATGGACTGACAAAGTTATGCCGACGCTGGTACCCTAGTGCTATGATCATCGAAGAGACCATGAAAGCAGTAGTAATTGACCACTATGGCGGGCCCGAGGTTCAATCGCTATGTGACGTACCCATTCCGTCCCCCGCAAGTGGCGAAGTCCGGGTGGAGGTACATGCGTCAACGGTTGGAAGGACCGATACCGCCACCCTGCGTGCACACCCATTCTTCGCGCGGGTGATGACAGGCCTGTTCCGGCCGAAAATGCGAACCTTGGGCATGGATTTTGCGGGCAAGGTGGACGCCGTCGGCGACGGTGTGACAGCGTATCAAATTGGCGATCGGGTGTTTGGGATCTCTACCGACCGCTTTGGATCTCATGCGGAGTACCTTTGTGTTCCGCAAAATGGTGCCATTGCGCGTATTCCTGGCGACCTGCCTTTTGATCAAGCGGTGGTCGGAGAAGGCGCCTGGTACGCCCATGGAACAACCAAGTTACTTTCCGAAGGCAAGCGCTGCCTGATCTATGGAGCCTCCGGTGCAATAGGGACGGCAGCAGTACAACTTGCCAAGGCAAATGGTGCCTATGTGGTAGCTGTCGTTGGAAGCCGACACCTTGCATTGGCCGAAAGTCTCGGCGCGGATAGGCTCGTGAATTACGAGACAGAGGACTTCACCGCGATAAGTGACAAATTTGATCTTGTCTTGGATGCAGTCGGGAAAACCTCTTGGTTCGCGTGCAAACCCCTATTGGGTGACAACGCGGTATACGCCTCGACCGACCTCGGCCCAGGATGGTCCAATATCCTGTTAGGCGCATGGTTTGGCATAACCGGCAGCAAGCGTGTGCGGATACCGTTTCCGGAAGATGCACCGGGCTTCATTCGTTATCTGGCCAGTCTGATGGCCAAAGGAAAATTCCACGGCATCTTTGATCAAAGCTATTCCTTGGAAGAGACCGTTGAAGCTTTCCGTTACGTGGAGACGGGACAAAAGACCGGGATTGTCGTAGTCAAAGTCCGATGAATGGCAGCTCTGTCCCCAAAGTGGGCCTTGATGCGCCTCACAACGAATGACCGCAATGCGGGCAAAAGCGGTCCTAGTGTTCGTGTACGCGTTGTTCTGGCCGGGCAATTAATACTTGAGGATCTTTAACGGCGGACCGCCTATCGCTTTGCGCGCTCCATCGAAGGGTCGAGGAGCGGTTTGAGCGACGCCCGTGCCG
>JABDPD010000210.1 GCA_013042895.1 Boseongicola sp.
ATCGTTTTGCTCATCGTATCTCCTTAATGACTGAAGTCAGGCAGCAACTCATCCGCGATGCGACGCATTGTGTCTTCGACATCCGCGTTGTTGAACCGCAGGTTCAGCGCCACATGGTTAATCCCAAGAGCCCGGACATCAGTCAAATAACGGCGAAGGAAATTTGTCCCGGATGCAAACCCCAGATGGATGGGCCGCGGGTCAGCTTCGGGATCAGACTGCACATCAACATAAAGCGATTGCATGACCGGCTTGTTCGCCAACCCAGCCGCCGCGATCCGTGCGCGGTAGTCCGTTATCACACGGCCTTGGCTGGCCGGATCACGGGGATATGTGATCCAACCATCGCTGTTTTGCGCGACCCAGTCGGGATGCTGACGTGATCCGCCTGTGACCAAGAGCGGAAGACGTCCACTGCTTGGTTTTGGCAGCATGTCTGCTCCGCCCGTTAGCTTTCCTTGCGCGAAATCGCCCTCAGGATAGGGCTTGGCCATTTTCTTGATATACGAAAAGCTGTCGCGAAACCTGTCTGCCCGCGTCTCGAAATCCGCATTCATCGCTGGATATTCTTCGGGGCGGTCTCCTGAAGCCACACCCAACAACATACGCCCGCCTGACAGCACATCGACCGAAGCAGACGCTTTCGCAACATGTGCTGGGTGACGAAGTGGAAGAATGATGGATGCCACACCAAGCCCGATAGATTGCGTCGCCCCGGCCAGCAAACCCAGATAGACAAATGGATCAAAAGTCTGACCGGCATCCCCAAAACTGGGCACGTTAAACGGCACATCGCGCAGCCAAAGCGCCGCAAATCCCAACTCATCCGCGAGCTTTGCACGTTCAAGATGTCGATCAAGGTTCGGGACCGGCGACATACCATGTGCTTCTATTGGTATCACCAGCCCGAGCGTGAGGCAGTTCACTCGGAATGCGCTTTCATAGGCGCGATTAAACTTAGTGAAATCTTGGTCTTTGAACTCTGGCATTCGCAACGAATACTGCCGACAAGAACAAAGTTCGACCTAGTTTTTTTTCTGCATCTCCCATTTCAGGTCAATGCAGGCAGCAGAATAGAGTTGCAGCCCGACCAAGCAAAAGACGCCTAAGCGCGCTTATGCGTGTTGAATCACCTTCGGCACCCTTTAAGTCGCTGCTCGCCACATCCGAAACCGCCCCTGCCTCGTAACTTCACGGATGATGCCTCGCGTTTCCATCCACGCGAGGTTGCGCTGAACGGCCGCTCGGCTGGCACCCGTCAGAGTTTGGGCCATCGGAGCGGAAACCAAGGGCCATTCGGTTAGGGCTGCAAGCAAAGCGGGCGGGGTTTTACCCGATAGTGGGGACATCTCGACTTCCGCTCGTGTTGACCATCCTTCGAGATCGTCGAGATGTCGCATCGCGGTCAGGCAACCAGTTTCCATCACTTCCAACCAGTGGGCCAATCGTTCGGCTGGCGGGCCGGACGCACGTAAGCCCCCTGCCCCGCCCATGGCGAGAGGTGCGAAGATGGCACCGCTTCCATCGCTGGCCGCGATCCTGGCCGCGGTGACGGCGGCTTCCATCTGGTCACCGTTCTGTCCGAGGCCGGCCAGGCTCCAGAGATGAAAGCCCATGCAAGCCCGCGTGATTGGGTAGAACTTGGCTGCTGCGGCCATTACGTCCAACCATCCGCCCGCGCGATCTTCGAAACGCTCAGCGCTGCCTTCAATGTTCTCGGGATCGCGGCGATCCAGGAAGGCGGCCAAGTCAGCCTTCGGTCCGGGACCGCCTGTCAGGCGCCGAACAGCCCATCCAACTCTTGCCAAGGCATTTGGGTCGTCCTGTGCACCTGACAGCCGCATCGATATCCAAAGCGCCAGACGATCAGAACTCACCCGATCCCCTGCGAACCAGCTAAGGTCCGCTGCCTCGATAAGAGCGAGGCGATGCCGCCAGCCTTCCGGGCCACGCAGCAGCCGGTCATCCAAAGCCCCCAGGCGTCCAGCCACTCTCGCCAGTCGCGCAGCGTGAACGCTTTCTGCATTTGCCCAGTCTTCGATGACGGCCGTGTCCGGCAGTTCCGCACGCGGCCCAGGAGGCAAATCATCCGGTTCTTCTTCGAGTGGTCCAGGCAGGAACCAGAGATCGTCTTCGTGAACCTCTTCATCCCCCTCGGTGGTGATGAGAGGGGCGTCGTAATCATCAATCAAAGTAGAGGTTTGTGGCTTCATATGCGCAAAATACTGATCTTTTGCATATTACCCAAGCGTTTTTGTGGCCGCTGCTTGCGCCCCTTATAT
>JABDPD010000142.1 GCA_013042895.1 Boseongicola sp.
CCAAAGGTGGCCGCTTCTTCGGAATACCAGTTCTGATCGATTGGTTCGGACATGAAATCATCCTATTCACTTGCAGGGGCAATACCCAGTTTCTATGACACTCCCTAACGTCATTACTTTCCGGGGACGACCATGGCCTTCCTATCTGCGACACTCGACCGCGTGAAACCTTCACCGACGGTCGCTTTGACAGCGCTTGTGGGTGAATTAAAGACACAAGGCAGGGACATTATCGGGCTCGGTGCCGGAGAACCCGACTTCCCCACGCCCGAGAACATCCGCGAGGCGGGAAAGCGCGCCATCGACGAAGGCAAGACCCGATACACCGCCGTCGACGGCATCCCCGAGCTCAAAGCCGCGATCATCGCCAAGTTCGCCCGCGAAAACGACCTGACATATCAGCCCGACGAAGTCACCGTCGGCACCGGTGGCAAACAAGTCCTCTACAACGCGCTCATGGCCACCCTGAACCCCGGCGACGAAGTCCTGATCCCTGCGCCTTATTGGGTCAGTTACCCCGATATGGTGCTGCTGGCCGGCGGCGAACCTGTAATCATGCCCGCAGGCCCCGAAAACGGCTTTCGCATCTCTCCCGAACAACTCGACGCCGCCATTACGCCAAGAACAAAATGGCTGATATTCAATTCCCCCTCCAACCCCACCGGCGCGGGTTACTCGCCCGAGGAACTGAAAGCCCTCACAGACGTTCTCGAACGCCACCCCCACGTTTGGGTTCTGAGCGACGACATGTACGAACACATCGCCTTCCCTGGCTTCGACTTCAAGACGCCTGCCCAGATCGCCCCGGCCCTCAAAGACCGCACCCTGACTCTTAACGGAGTCTCCAAAGCCTACGCGATGACCGGTTGGCGGATCGGCTACGCAGGCGGGCCCGCAAAACTCATCGCGGCCATGCGAAAAATCCAGTCGCAATCCACCTCAAATCCCTGCTCCGTCAGTCAGCACGCCGCCATCGAAGCCCTGAACGGCACTCAACATTTCATCGCAGAAAACGTGCAGACGTTTCTGCGGCGCCGCGACCTCATCGTCGCCGCCCTGAACGCCGCGCCGGGCATCACCTGCCCGACACCCGACGGAGCCTTCTACGTCTACCCTTCAATCAAAGGCTGTATCGGCAAAACCAGCGCCGCAGGCACCCTGATCGACACCGACGAGACTTTCTGCAAAGCGCTCCTCGAAGAGACTGGCGTCGCAGTCGTCTTCGGAGCCGCCTTCGGCCTCTCGCCAGCCTTTCGCATCAGCTACGCCACCTCCGACGAAGACCTGACCGAAGCCGGAAAACGCATCCAGCATTTCTGCGAAGGCCTGTCGTGACTGGCAATCCCCCAGAATACTACGTGCGCCTGCGTGAAAATGGTGCAGCGGTCTTCCACATTGACCCGGAAAACCGCAATCGCCGTATTGAGATGACTCAGATTGCAGTGATCAACAAACAAGGCGACGTCAAACCCCACGGGGACCACATACTGACCGAATATGACCTCGCCGCAATCGCGAAATGGCAGTCCGAGCGCACCGACCTCGATGCCAAGCGCCAGATCGACGACATCCTACGAACCATCGACCACCTGAACCTCACTGCGTCATGGGTCCAGCAAAAAGCCACCGACAAAGACCTCAACGCCGTCACCGACCCGCTCCTCATGGCCATGCACGACCTGCGCCAAATCCTCGTAAAAAAACAGGCGGCCCGTCTCGCCAATAACGACGAGACTTGACCCCTTCACCTATTCAAAAATCGTAAGATCGCGGCGGCTGTCTCAAGAACTCCAGGGCCTGACGCGCCCAACGATGCCATCCCATCCGCCGCTCACAATCTCACGACCCAAAACACGCTCAGGATTGGTCGGCGGCGGCATCTCAATGCCCTCCAAAATCGCAAACCCAAACCGCCCATAATACGGAGCATCCCCCACCAACATCACGCGCTCCCAACCAGAGGCACGCCCCAGGCTTTCCTCAACCAGAAGCGCACCGAGACCTTCACCCTGCCGTGTCGGATGCACGGCAATCGGCCCCAACAGCAACGCAGGTGCCTGACCGACCCGAACCGGCCAAAACCGTACCGCACCAGCCAGAACCCCAAGCTCATCGCGCGCCACAAGACTGAGGTCAGCCACCCGCTCCGCCCCATCCCGCAAACGATACGACGACAAGGCTTCGCGACCCGGCGCAAAGCAGAGGTCGAAGAGCGCCTCGACCTCCCACATATCTGCGTCAGTTTCTTGGGCCAGTTCGTACATCCTGCTCTCTCAACAGTATCATAATGGCGCTTTTGACTGGAAACGCGCCTAGCACGAGGCTAGGTGCGAAACAAACAGCAAGACATGAAAAAGGCGAAAGCAACCATGTTCTACCGCCCCGAGAACGGCCACGGTCTGAAGCACAACCCATTCAACGCCGTCGTCACACCCCGACCCATCGGCTGGATTTCTACCCGCGGGGCCGACGGCTCTGAAAATCTGGCCCCTTATTCCTTTTTTAACGCCGTCGCTTATGTGCCTCCGCAGGTCATGTTCGCCTCCACCAGCACGAAGGCTGACCGGGACGGCACAAAGGACAGCATGGCCAATATCCGCGACACTGGCGTTTTTTGCGTCAACATCGTCGAATACGAAATGCGCGATGTGATGAACGTCACATCCGGGGCATGGGATAAAGATACCGACGAATTTACCAAAGCCGGGATCGCGCGCGCAGAATGCGAAACGATCGCGGCCTCCCGCGTCGCCGACGCCCCCGCCTCACTCGAATGCAGACTCACTCAGATTGTCCAGCTCCCAGGAGAAGCCAACTTCGTCGCCTTCGGAGAAGTCACAGGCGTGCATCTGCGCGACAATTGCGTCGTGGACGGAATGTTCGACGTGTTGAAATACCAACCCCTCACGCGCCTCGGTTATCGGGACTACTCCCGCATAACGGACGTTTTCGAACTGAAACGTCCCGGCGAGTAAAAGTGCCTATCGAGGTCGAAGATTCCACTTTGACGGCCGATTGCGCGTGCCTGCAAACAAATCCGACTCGCGGCCAATCTCGTCATAAAGATGGGCCATCATAACCCGGATACGCGCCGTGTTGCGCAGGTCCGGGTGAGTTAATACCCACAAACCCATGTCCAGATGCGCGAAGGTATCTGTGACACGCAGCAACCGATCATCCGCATCCCCAACATAACATGGCAAAGCGGCCAACCCGATGCCCTCCAGCGCTGCATTCACCACGGCGCGTGACGCTCTGCACTGAAAAACCGTTTGCCGTTCAGCTTGCAGTTTGGTCTCCCAGATGCTCGGGATCAACCACCCCATTGATCCCTCAATCAGGCAGAACTCATAGTCTTCCAAAGCACGTTCGCCCGCCTTTTTCATGTAGGCCGTCGTGCCATAAATCGCGAACCGGAAATCGCAGAGACGCTTGCCAAAACTGGTCTCAGGCGGCTGCCGCGTGGCTCGCACCGCAATTTCAGCTTCGCGCCGGGACATATCCACCGCCGAGGCGCCCGGCGAGACATCCACTTGAATATCGCGATGCTCGGCCAGAAACCGCGCCATTATGCCTGGTGCCATCACTTCCGCGAAGACTTCGGGACAGGTCACTCGAATGCGCCCGCGAAGCGCCGTATCCTGCCCCAATACTTCGCGCCCCAACGCATGAAACTCCGACTCCACGCGTTCCGCATACTCACGGGCGGTAACACCTGCATCCGTCATCGCATAGCCGTGCCGGAACCGATCAAAAAACCGAACACCTGTCTTTTCCTCGATCCCGTTGCTCCGACGGAACACGGTCGAATGCGTCTGCCCCAAAGTGCGCGCCGCACCCGACAGGCTCTCTGCCCGGCAAATCGCAAGGATCACCTGCAAGTCGCTCCATTCAAGGGAGTCCGTTGTCTCCAATGACATCTCGGCCAACTGATCTACCTGTCCGTTTTTGCAAAGTCATTTTACGATAATTGAGAATTATCTTGCAAAAACGTACATGGCAACCTGTCTCCATGCCAAACGAAGCGGCAACCAACCAAACCTTAGGAGACACGACAATGCTCATTCACACTGTAGAATTCGAAAGCGCCCTCACATTTGAAGAAGTCCTGCAG